>NZ_JAAQWV010000013.1:0-115866 GCF_012985715.1 Pseudomonas sp. WS 5051 | reverse complement strand
TCTTTTCGGTCACTTGTTTGACCGCCTGGATTTTGAATTCTTCGGGATATCGCTGGTTGCTCATGGCACCTCCTAATGGGCCTCATTTTAAGGCTTGGAGGTGTCTACGAAACTAGGGGCGATTCAGGGTGATCTCTTCGGTCCTCAGAGTTGTCAGTGAACATCATGCCTTCTTTGGCAATCCGGTCGATGTTGGGGGTTTTGTAGCCCACCACACCCATGGAGTAGGCGCTGATATTGGACTGGCCAATGTCATCACCAAAGATCACCAGGATATTGGGTTTTTCGGCGGCCACGGCGGTGGCGGACAACGCCATCACCGAAGCCGCCACGAGGGCTAGCCGGGGGAACCACTTGGCTGTTCGAGTCATGCAACTTGCTCCTTGTTGACCTGGTTGGTGCACTGCTGACGGCTGTTTTTCTTATTGCTGTTGCTCGTTGGCACTGGTCTCGAACGGGTAGATCCGTCGCCATTGCGACGCCATATCGACGATAGTCCAGTCCTGCTGTTTTGCCTGATCGAGCGCCTTGTCCAGGCGGCCGATTTTCGAGTCCTTGTCATAGGCCCATTCGCGTTTGGCGTCGGTGTGATGCACCAGCCCCATCAGGCGCGGGCCGTCGCCGGCGGCGGTCCACTGGAGCATCTGCAGGTCGCCGTCGGAGTTGCCGAAGGCGAGGATCGGTCGGCGGCCAATCACGCTGTCGATACTTACCGGTTTGCCGGGGCCGTCATCGTTGTGGGCAATTTTGGCGGTGCGCAGGATTGACGGTTTGCCGTCCTTGACCTGGTATTCGGTGACAAACGTGGAGCCGATCACGTGCTCTGGCGGTATGCCATAGACCTCTTCGGCAAATACGCGCATAAAGCCGGTATCGCCGCCGGACACGATGTAGGGCTTGAATCCCTGGCTGCGCAGGTAGGCCAGCACTTCCAGCATCGGCTGGTAGACCATCTCGGTGTAGGGCTTGCCGCTGGTGGGGTGGCGTGCGCTGCTTAGCCAGCGCTGGACGTTGTCGCGGAACTCATCGGTGGTGAGCCCTGCGTGGGTCGTCATGAAAATTTTCAGCAGGCCCTCCATGCCGCTTTCGGCCAGGGAATTGTGGTCGTTTTCCAGCACCGCCTTGAACGGTTGCTGGTCTTTCCATTCCGGGTGTTGGGGGGCCATGCGTTTGATTTCGTCGAAGGCAAACAGCTCCTCGAAATAACCCGGTTGCTCGCTCCACAGGGTGCCATCGTTGTCGAACACGGCGATACGCGCTTCGGGTTGTACAAAGCCCTTACTGTCTGGCGTGGTAACCGTCTCGACAAATTCGATGATGCTTTTTTTCGCCGGCCCTTGGTTCCAGGAGGGCAACGGGTCGGCAGCCAGGGCGAACAGGGGCAGGGCGAATAGCAGAGTCGCTGCCGTTCTTGCCGAGATCCTTTTGCTCCAGTGGGAGCGAGCCTGCTCGCGAAGACCATTCGCGAGCAGGCTCGCTCCCACGGCTACAGTTTTTTGTTTATTCATTTTTGGAAGTCCTTTTCATGTCTTGGGTTGAGCGGGCGCAAACCATAGTTTTTGCGCGGCGGGCGGTTGTGTTTCCACTGACGCATGGCATTGAAAGCGTGGAGCAAGCGCCGCCGGTTCACAGACAGGGCAACGGCCAGCAGCAATAACCCGATGCCAACCAGCAACGTGGCGGGCAGCCGCAGCCGCAGCCGGGTGGGTTGGCCCATTTGCCTGAGGTCGTCAACGATCGAGAACACCGGGGTGTAGCTGCTGCTGGCTGTGGCCTTGAAGGTGACGGCCGGGAGTTCGCCGAAACGGATTTGGCGGTTCACGCTGTCCCACCATTTGACGCGGATTGCCGGCAGCTCGAAATCGCCTTCGCGCTCGATGCGATAACTGATCCGGTCAATGCGCTGACCGCCATTGAAACCGCCCCGGCCGTCGTCCAGATTGCTCACCTGCGGGGTCTGCGGGTAGGCACCGAGTCCGGCCACCGAGCCCCGGGGCGGAGCGGGCAGGGCCAGCCCCGGGGTACCGTCGGCCTGTAACGTCACGCTGCGGGTCAGGCTGTCACCCACCTTGAACGGGCCGCCTGGCGGGGTCAGGGTCTGGCTCAGGCGCAACGCGCTGGCCACCAGTATCGGTTCGCCGGGGCTGAACCCTTCGGGCAGACTGGCACGAAAGGTCAGCACCGGGGTTTGCCCCGACAGCTCATGGCTGGCCTGCGCCGGGGTCGCGCGCACTGTCAGTGGCGCGATCGAGAACGCTTGCGCCTGCGTCGGGGTGATTCGATAGGTGTAGCGCAGGCCGCTGAAGGTCTGGCCCTGAATCGTCTGCGACAGGTGCCCGGCCTCACCATTGGGCGGTGTCACATCGGTACCGTCCAGGTTCAGTTCGGGTAATGACGCACCACGGGTGAACCAGCTGTCGGTGAGCACATCGACCTGCAACTGCAAGGTCTCGCCCACCACCACGGCATCACCCGGTACCAGCCGGGCCTGCACCAACAGTTGCGGTTCGTTGGCCTGTGCCAGGCCGACGAACATCAGCAGTACCAGGGCGCAGGGCTTCATGGCGCCACCTTTTGGTCTTGCAGGCTGAATTTTTGCCGCAGGAAATTGGCCGGAGAGGTGGTCAGGTTTTGCAGCCATTGTTCGTCGCTGGCCGCCTGCGGGGTTTGCAGCGGTTTGCTCTGGCCTTTGCCTGGCGGCTTGTCGAATTTGATCGCGTCAGGTTTGACTTCGGGGTGTTCTGCTCGGCGCTGTCGGTATCTTTTTCCAGGGCAATGGCCAATGCCAAATTGGCACTGGCTTCGGGGAACTGCGGTTGCAGGGCCAAGGCCTGGCGATAGGCGGCAATCGCCTGATCGAACTTGTAGCGGCGTACGTAAATATTGCCCAGGTAAAAGTACGCCGGGGCGGTGTTCAACTGGGCAAAGCTGGCCAGTGCCAGATCGAAATCGGCGGCGTTATAAGCTGCGATGCCTTTCCAGTAAGGATCGACAAATAACTCGGCTGCTGCGGGGTAGTGCTGGTGCTCAAAGGCCCAACGCCCTTGCTGATCCCGGGTGAAGAAGGCATCGGTCAGTGCGTTGGCCTGCGCCGGTGACGGTTGCAGGGCCAGCCCTGCGCCCAGCAGCAGGACGGCGTTCCAGTTGAGGCTCCAGCCACGGCGCACCGAGAACCAGGCAAGCAATAGCAGGGGCCCGCATAACCAGTAACCGGCGTCTTTCCATTGCAGCTCGCGCTGCTCGTCGCTGGCGGCCTGGAAGTGCTGTTGGGCGTGGCCTTCGACCCAGTCCAGATCATCGTTGTTTATGGTCAGGCTGCCCAGCGGTGCATCGGTGGCCGCGGCCAGTTGCTTGAGCGCGGCGCTGTCGAAGCTGCCCAGTTGCGGGCGACCGGAACTGTCGGTGCGCGGTTGGCCGCTGGCATCGCGAATGATCCCGCCATTGCTGCTGCCCACTGCCAGTACCAGTACTTGCAGGGCATTGTCGTGCATCAGGGCTTTGAGGCTGTCCAGTTGCGAGGTGTCGGCGCCATCGGTGATCAGCAGCAGGGTGCCCGGAGCTTTCTCGGCCTGCAGCAGGCGCCTGGCCTGCTCGATCACTGCCGCTACGTTTTTGCCGGGCCGGGCAATCTCAGGCCTCCCGCGGTGGTGAGCGCGGGTGGCGCCGTGAGGCCAGCAGTGCGAGCAGGTGATACAGCGTCATCAGGCTGATGGCGGCCGCTACGGGCAACCAGAACAGGTCACGTTTGGGCTGGTGGCTGAAGGTTTGCACCCTGTGCGGGGTGATGCGGTCCAGGGTGGCGTACACCTGGTTCAGGCTGTCACGGTCTTCTGCGCGAAAGTACTGGCCGCCGGTGCTGTTGGCGATGCTCTGCAGGGCTGCAAGGTTGACCTTGGCTTCACCATCGGCTTCCGGGTCGCCTATGCCGATGGTGTGGATCACTACCCCTTTGGCCGCCGCCATGGCCGCGGCACGGGGCACGGGGATGACGCTGCTGGTGTCGTTGCCGTCGGTGAGCAGGATCAGTACTTTCTCCTGCTCGTGGGCCTGGTCGAGCAGTTTCAGGCTCAGGCCGATGGCGTCGCCGATAGCGGTGTCGGGCCCGGCCATGCCGATGCCGGTGTCGTCCAGCAGCAGCGACAGGCTGGCGTGGTCGAGGGTCAGGGGCGCTTGCGGGTAGGCAGCGCTACCAAACAGGATCAGGCCGATGCGGTCGTCCTTGCGCCGGGCAATAAAGTCCTGCACCACGTGTTTGACCGCGCTCAGGCGGTCGATCCTCTGCCCGCTGGCGTCGGTGAAATCGGTGGTTTGCATCGATTGAGAGATATCGATGGCAAGCATCAGGTCGCGCACCGGTTGCTGGCGCTCGATGGGTTTTTCGACCCATACCGGTCTGGCCACGGCCACCACCAGCAATGTCCACACCAGCAGGTTGAGCAGCAATTGCCAGATGTTGTGCTGCGCACCTGCGATCTGTGGTGCTTGATCGACAGCGCGGCTCATGGCGTTGAAAAACGGTACGCGTACCGCACTGCGGGCTTCGCGGTAAGCGGGCAGCCAGCGGTAGCCGAACCACGGCAAGGGCAGCAACAGCAGCAACCAGGGATAATCAAACTGCCACATGGTGCAGCTCCACCCAGCGTGTACAGGTGTCGACCAACTGCTGGCGTTGTGCGGCGGGCAGGGCGAGCAATTGCTCATCCTGGGCGTAGGCCAGAAACGCCAGTTGCTGGCTGAAATCCTCGGGCACAGGCGGCGGGCCGTGGCGTTGTAAAAAGTCCTGCCAGGCCTCGCCCTGCAGAGGCGCCGCTGCCTGCGGGACGGGCATGGACAGTGCCACCCGTTTAAGCAGCGTGGGCAGTTCGCGCAAGGTGCCCAGCGGGTCGTTGGCCGCGCGCAGTTGTGCCAGCCGTTGCAAGGCCTCGCGCCGGTAGCGGTCACGCCGCCACTGCCAGCAGGCGCGTGCCGCCCAGACCGCCAGGCCGGTCAGCACAACCCCAAGCAAGGCCCACCAGCCCCAGGTCTGCGGCAGGTAGCTGACGGGTGCAGGCAGGGCCAGGGTTTGCAGTTGGTCAATGCTGGGGATAGGACTGCTCATGGCCGCGCCCCGCCCAGTTTGCCCAGTTCGATCCGCAGCTGGCTGTGAGTATCCTGCGCGGTGCTGAACATCATCAGCGGCACCTGGCTGCGGCGCAGCAGGCTGGCGATGTCCTTGAAGCGCCCGCTGAGGAAGTCGCCCAGCGGCTGGCGTACGTGTGCGTGCTCTACCGCCAGCTCCACTTGCAACTGGCCCTGGGTAACCAGCAAGCGCCCGGTGTCGGGCAGGTCCAGCGCCAATGGGTCGTAAACCTGCATGGCGATGACATCGTTGTGCACTGCCAGTTGGCGCAGCAACTGCAGGGTGTGCGGCCCGGCCCCGGCGAAATCGCTGATCAGGCAAATCAGGTGGTCATGCCCGGCAATGGCCAGGCACTGTTGCAGAACCTTGTCCAGTTGGTCGGCGTCTTCGCAGTCCGGTTGAGTGGCATTGAGTTCCTGGTTTTGCCGGGCAATTTTGCTGCACAACGCCTCCACCCGTTTGCGGCTGCGCAGCGGGGCAATACTGTCGATGCGTTGATCGTTGAATACCAGGGCGCCCACCCGGTCACCGGCGTTGAACACCATCCATGCGGCCAGTGCACCCAGTTCGGCAGCGGTGGCGGATTTGAAGCTGCGGCTGGAGCCAAAAAACATCGACATGCGCTGGTCGACCACGATCAAGGCCGGGCGGTCGCGTTCTTCGGTAAAGGTACGCACCACTGGCTTGCCAGTGCGCAATGAGGCACGCCAGTCGAGGTGGCGCAGGTCGTCACCGGGTTGATAGCGGCGTAGTTCGTCAAAATTCAGGCCGCGGCCACGCAAGCGCGAAGCATGATTGCCCGAGAGGATACTGCCGTGGGGTTGGCGGGCGACAAAACTCAACGCCCGCGCTTTGAACTCCAGCGCCATCAGTTGCGCAAGCGAGACGTATACCAGGCCGTCGGCCTCCTGCCGTTGGGCGTGCATCAGGCAGGTATCGCGACTTTGTCGAGTATGCGTTGCAGTACCTGATCAGCGCTGACGCCATCGGCCACGGCGTCGTAGCTCAGTTGCAGGCGGTGGCGCAGTACCGGATACGCCACGGCGCGCACGTTGTCCGGGGTGACAAAGGCCTGGCCGCGCAGCCAGGCGTCGGCACGGGCGCAGCGGTCAAGGCCGATACCGCCGCGGGGGCTGGCGCCGATACTGATCCAGCGGGCCAGATCGGCGTCATAGTCGGCAGGACGGCGGGTGGCGTTGATCAGGTCGATCAGGTAAGCATCGATGGCGGGGGACACGGCCACTGTGGCGACTTCGCGGCGAGCCGCGAAAATCACCTCCTGACCCAGGGTAAACGGCGGGGCTGTATCGGCTGTGGCGTGCTGCACCTGTTCTTCAGCGCGCAGCATACGCAGCACCCGGGATTCATCTGCCGGGCTTGGGTAGTCGAGCAGCACTTTCATCACAAAGCGGTCCATCTGCGCCTCGGGCAGCGGGTAGGTACCTTCCTGTTCGATGGGGTTTTGCGTAGCCAGCACCATAAACAGTGCGGGCAGCGGGTGGCTGTTGCCGGCGACGGTGATCTGCCGTTCTTCCATGGCTTCAAGCAGGGCCGCCTGCACCTTGGCCGGGGCGCGGTTGATTTCGTCGGCCAGGATCAGGTTGCCAAACAGCGGCCCGGGTTGAAAACGGATCAGGTTCTGGCCGTCCACCTGGTGCAGCACCTCGGCGCCGGTGATGTCCGATGGCAGCAGGTCAGGGGTGAACTGGATACGGCTCATCTGCGCCTCTAGGTGCCTGGCCAACGCCTTGACGGTGCGGGTCTTGGCCAAACCCGGCAGGCTTTCGAGGAGCAGATGACCGTTGGCCAGCAAGCCGACGATGATCTGGCGGATAACCTCGTCCTGGCCCAATACCGCTTCGGCGATGCTGGCTTGCAGGGCATTCAGATCGTTGAGCGCTGTCATAAAGCATTCCTTGCTTGAGCACGATTACCAGGGGGCGGGGACCACCACAAACTGCACGTTGCCACCCACATAGCGGGGCTGATACCAGGTTGGTCCGCAGTGTTGATACGCCACATTGTTGGCCACGACCGATACGCAGTCCGCAGGCACGCTGGTGACTTGCGAGCCGATGGCTATTGCCGTGGCCGTGGTTGCACCCACCACGGCGGCGGCTGCCCACGGGTGATACCAGTTGTCCGGTGGTGGTGGCGCAGGCAAGGGCCGTGGCGGAGGTGGCATGGGCCGTGGTGCCGGGTAGGGATGCGGTTGGGGGGCCGGCTGCGGGTAGGGGTGCGGCCCCGGCTGTGGATGCGGCTGTGGATGCGGCTGTGGCTGTGGCTGTGGCATGGGGTGCGGCGCTGGGTGTCCGCCAGTGTGCGGCAGCACAAAAGTCCGTGCGCCGCCACCACCGCGCAGTTGCCAGGCCAGGGCGACAGAGGTGTGCAGCAGGCAGGCGCTGAGCACGCCACAGAACAGCCAGTGCAGACGCTTCATGGTTGCGCCTCCAGGCTGTATTTGCTCGGGGCCCACTGCAACGGCACTTCCTGGGCACCTGCGGGCGGATCAAAATCAAAGCTGTGGGCGCTGATTGCCGGTGTGAGCTGCCAGGTAAAGTCGACGCTGTGACGCGGCTGCTCGGGTATGTCGCGGCGGGTGATGGTCAGGCGGCACGGCAGGCGCTGTTCGCCCTCACGCAGCCACAGCTGCCAGTCGATAGCATCCTGACGCAAGGCGTAATGATCACAGCGCTGGCCGTCCAGCGTCTCACTGCCAATCAGCACGGCCGAACGCAAACCGGCCTGTCTGACGGTGTTGGCGTTCCAGCGAAACAGGTCGGCCAGCGGCAACTCGATGCCATAGCGACTATTGAGCAGGTCGATCAGTGCGTTGATGTTCGCCGGAGCGGGGGCGCTTGCGTAGTAGGGGCTGGGGCTCTGGTAGAGGGTGAAGCGCTTGCCGTTGTAATAGAGGGTGCGGTGTATGCCCTGATTGTCCACCGAGACCAGCAGCTTGTCCGGCTGTTGGGCCAGCAGTCGGGTGGTGTGCCGAAATTCGACGGTCTGGCCGTTATCCAGTACCTGGTCTGTCTGGCTGCGGGCCTCGACGCCAAACTGCTTGAGGCTGCGCAGGTAACTGCCCATCTGCTCCAGGGCCTGCACAGCCGCGGGCTCGATGGCGGACGGGTCGCCGGCATGGGCGTGCAAGGCCAGGGCCAGTAACAGGCCTGGCACTACGCGACGTACCCGAGGCATGGTCACGACGCTTACCAGACGTACTGCATGCGCAGCGTCCAGGTGGCGATATCCGGTGAGCCTTTGCGCTCGCTCACGGTGTCGGTATAGGCCAGCAGGCCGCCGAATTGGGGGGTGAGCATAAAGCCCATACTGGCGCCTGCTAGGGTGCTTTCCTGTTTGTTGTCCTGCCAGTCGCCGTCAATTTTTGTCTCGCCGCCCCGGCTATAGGTGGCGTCCAGCGAAGCCCACAGGGCGCGGTTGAAGTCGTAGCTGTAATGGCCTTCGATGGCATACAGGGGTTTTTGTTCGAGCTTGCTGTTGCCCTGGTATTCATCGTTGGACCCGAACAACGACACCATGGTGTTGATCTCCAGCCAGGTGGGGCCGATGGGGGTGCCGAAACCCAGCTCGGGTTTGTACACCCAGCGATTGGCACCGATATTGATCACCCGGTTCTTGTCATAGTCGCCGGTGGGGGTGGTGACTGTCAGGGATGCCGTGAGAAAGGTCTCGGGAGTCCATTTGGCGAACTCCTCCTTGCTCAGGGCGGGGCCGCCAAAGATGTTGTGTGCGAACACCAATTGGGTGTCACCCATGCCACCGTTGTGTTTGGTACCGGTGAAATAGCGGGCGTTGTCGAATGATGCGGATAGATCGGCGTAAGGCTGCAGGATCTCGAAGGCACTGTTGCGCCCGTCGATACCGAAGCTACGGGCATAACGCAGGATATACAGGTCGGCATTGAGGGACAGACCGTCGATGGGTAGCGAGGTGTCGATGGGGGTATTGGAGTCGACGCGGTTGTAATAGCCGAGCAGCATGTTCAGGTCGGTGGGGGTGTTTTGCCAGTCACGGGCGTTGTCGGCCCAGCCCGCCAGCGGCGTCAGGATCAGGGTGAGGGCGGTAAAGCTGGCCTTGCGAGCGGTACTTGCTCCCATCGTAGTGCTCCTTCAATCGCTCTTTGGCGGTTTATCGTCCGATGCCCGGCGTGTTTATTTGTTTACTGAAGCTAGCAGCAACCGCGAAATTCGCTGGCTGGTGACGCAAATGCTGCTGATTCTGTGGGCTGGGTCTCTTTTAAATGACGAGCGGTTATAGGTGTTGCGCTCGGGGAGCAGGGTTGGTGTTGTTCAAATTTTTGCTTTTGCTGTAGCCACCCCCATGAATGGATTTGTCCCCGGTGGTTTTAACTGCAATACCGGCGACATATTTTCTCTATGGGACCAAGCCCATTCAGCGGACTACTGGTTATTTAGCCACCTATGAGCACTGGCTGCGTGATATCGTATTGACCTTTATCCAGAGGCTATCCAATGCGAATGCTGATTAGCGTCATGAGTCTGGCCATGCTGGCCGGTTGTGTGTCTCCTGCGATGGACACTGCCCGTAGCCAGGCCCCGACCCGGGTGCTGGCTTCGGAAAAAGCCACGGCGCTGGTCGCCGAATGCATCAAGTTTTCCTGGCAGGATGAAAGCGTGTTCGGGGTCGATGCCAGTGCCTATATCAATAACGACAAGGCTGGCAAACAGACCGTCTACACCCGTGGCGCCGAGTCCTTTGCCGATCTGACGCCCCAGGGCACCGGCACGGCAGTGAGCTACTACGCCCAACAGCCGGGTGATGCTGCTGCCATGCGCCGCCTGGCGATGCTGGCGACATGCCTGTAACCGCGTAATGGACTTGAGGCAGGGCTTTGTCCTGACCCGGCACTGGCGTGATACGCCGTCGGGTATCGAGGTCGACTTCTGGTTGGCCACCGATGACGGGCCGCAGCAGGTGCGCCTGCCTTACCAAACCTGCACCGCGTTTATCCCCAAGATTCAGCTTGGCCAGGCCCAGGCTCTGCTGCAGAACGAGCGCGATATCGAATGGCGTGAGCTGGCGCTGTGTGATTTCCAGTCGCGCCCGCTGATCGGCCTCTACTGCCGCCAGCATGCCCAGTTGATGGACATCGCCCAGCGCCTGCGCCGCGCCGGGGTCGATGTGTACGAGGCCGATATACGCCCGCCGGAGCGGTTCCTGATGGAGCGTTTTATCACTGCGCCGGTGAGCTTTGGCGGCCGTGTACAGGGCGATGGCCCGCTGCTGGACGCCCGGATCAAGCCGCATCCCGACTACCGGCCAAGGTTGAAATTGGTGTCCCTGGATATTGAAACCAGCGAGCAGGGCGATCTGTATTCCATCGCCCTCGAGGGCTGCGGTCAGCGTCAGGTGTATATGCTGGGCAAGGCCACCGCGGCCGATACCCCGGTGGATTTCGACCTGGAGTTCTGCGCCAGCCGCGGCGACCTGTTACTGCGTCTTAACCAGTGGATGGCCCGGCATGACCCCGACGCGATCATCGGCTGGAATGTGGTGCAGTTCGACATGCGGGTGTTGCACGAGCATGCCCGGCGCCTTGGTATCCCGTTGCTGCTGGGGCGTGGCAGCAGTGAAATGCAGTGGCGCGAACACGGCACGCGCAAAAACCATTTTGTCGCCAGTGCTGCGGGCCGCTTGATCATTGACGGCATCGAGTCGTTGCGCTCAGCGACTTGGTCGTTCCCGTCTTTCAGCCTGGAAAACGTCGCCCAGACCCTGCTTGGCGAAGGCAAGGACATCAGCACGCCGTACCAGCGCATGGACGAAATCAACCGCATGTTCGCCCACGACAAACCTGCGTTGGCGCGCTACAACCTCAAGGACTGCGAACTGGTCACGCGGATTTTCGCGAAAACCGAGCTGCTGACCTTTTTGCTGGAGCGCGCCTCGGTCACGGGGCTGGAGGCCGATCGCAGCGGTGGCTCGGTGGCGGCCTTTTATCACCTGTATATGCCGTTGATGCACCGTCAGGGCTTTGTCGCCCCCAATCTGGGGGACAAACCGCCCCAGGCCAGCCCCGGCGGCTTTGTCATGGAGTCCGAGCCGGGGTTGTATGAGTCGGTGCTGGTGCTCGATTACAAAAGCCTGTACCCGTCGATTATCCGCACTTTTTTGATTGACCCGCTGGGGCTGGTTGAAGGCTTGCGCGAGCCTGGCGATGAAACCTCGGTACCGGGCTTTCGTGGTGCGCGTTTCTCTCGCACCCGGCATTGCTTGCCGGCCATTATCGAGCGCGTGGCCAAGGGGCGCGAAGTGGCCAAGCGGGACAAAAACGCGCCCCTGTCACAGGCCCTGAAAATCATCATGAATGCGTTTTACGGGGTGCTGGGCTCCAGCGGTTGCCGGTTTTTTGATACGCGGCTGGCATCCTCGATCACCCTGCGCGGGCATGAAATCATGCTCAAGACGCGGGCACTGATCGAGGCCCGGGGCTATAGCGTGATCTATGGCGACACGGACTCCACCTTTGTCTGGCTGCGCAGTCAGCACAGTGAGGAGGACGCGGCGAGTATCGGCCGTGAGCTGGTGCAGTACGTCAACGACTGGTGGCAGGCCCATGTGCGTGACGAGTATGGGCTGACCAGCGCACTGGAGCTGCAATTCGAGACCCACTACAGCCGCTTTTTCATGCCCACCATTCGTGGCGCCGAAGAGGGCAGCAAAAAGCGCTATGCGGGGTTGGTGGTGCACGCCGACGGCCGTCGGGAGATGGTCTACAAGGGGCTTGAGACCGTGCGCAGCGACTGGTCACCGCTGGCCCGGCAGTTCCAGCAGGCGTTGTACCTGCGCATCTTCAATCGTCAGCCCTGGCAGGCCTACGTGCGTGACTTTGTGCGTGCCACCCTGGCGGGTGAGCATGATGAACTGCTGATCTACCGCAAGCGCCTGCGCCGCCCGCTCAGTGATTACGAGCGCAATGTGCCGCCCCATGTGCGGGCGGCGCGGCTGGCCGATGAGTATAACGACCGGCAGGGGCGGCCCCGGCAGTACCAGAATGGCGGGACGATCAGCTACGTGATCACCGTGGCCGGCCCCCAGCCGTTGGAGAACCGCACCGCAGAAGTGGATTACGAGCACTATCTGTCGCGTCAGCTGCAACCGGTGGCCGACGCGATTCTGGTGTTTGTCGATGACAATTTCAGCGCCCTGGTGGGCGGGCAACTGGGGTTGTTCTAAGCGTCGCTGGCAGGGCTGGCGGCGGCCTTGGAGCGGGCACGATCCTTGGCGGCCTTGGCTTCGGCGGCCAGGCATTCCAGGCAGAACTGCTCGGCATAGCTCATCAGGATTTCGGTGGTGTCGCCCTTGATCGTGCGGGACCCAGCGAGGATATAGCGCATGCGTTTTTCCGTGACCCCGAGGCGCAGGGCAATCCAGGCCGGGGTCTGGCCGATACGGTCGACCAGTTTGTTGGCGTATTCGGTGGAGTGGTTGTAGCGTTCAGCGTTGGGAAACATAGGGGTTCCATGGGGCGGTAGGATGAAGCCGGAGGGCATGGTACTCCTTTTCACCCGCGCCCATGATTTTGCCTACCCCGGCGGTCACGACTTGACCGGCTTGATCAGACTCTCTGCCGGGATGCCAAACATCTCATGCAGCTTCCAGATCATGGGCAGGGTCAGGGAGCGCTTGCCGTTGAGCACTTCATACACCCGGTTCTGCCGGCCGATCGCAGGCACCAGGTCAGCCGCTGACAACCCGGACTGC
This sequence comes from Pseudomonas sp. WS 5051, assembly GCF_012985715.1. Lineage (NCBI taxonomy): Bacteria > Pseudomonadati > Pseudomonadota > Gammaproteobacteria > Pseudomonadales > Pseudomonadaceae > Pseudomonas > Pseudomonas sp. WS 5051. Next base: position 103,001 of record NZ_JAAQWV010000013.1, on the reverse strand, counting down.
TCCATCCTGAAGCGGATGGCATCCAGCGGGTTGGGCAGGTCGACGGGAAAGTGCTTGGCTTCGTAGGCTTCGATCAGGGTGATCATGACCTCCAGGTAATCGCCCTCAGGTGTCCCGGGCTGCGGTTCATTGTCGAACAGCGGCGAAACCGACTTCAGTGCGTCTTTGTAGTCCTGCTCGGTGCGAATTGGACGAATATTCATGGCTTACTCCATTTCCACGGTGTTGGCATCGATGGCGTCGTACTGCTGGTGAGTGCCTGCGAATTTGATATAGATGGCGCTGAAGCGGTAGGCCACAGCTACCACGAGCCGATAGTCGTTACCTTTGATGTTGAACACGACCCGGTTGCTCTTGAGAATGCTGGCATGGCGAAACGGCGCCTTGATGTCGGCCGGCGTTTGCCAGTTTGCCTTTTTCGCTTCATCTATCCAGCAGAGGAAGGATTGCTCTGAGCCTGGGTGCTGTTGCCAAAAAATCTTGAGCTGACTGACTGCGATGATTCTCATAAAACGATCCTGGTCCCATGATGGGACTTTTGCAAGTTGGCTTTACGTCCTGTGCTGCTCAAATACCCTGCAACTCTCAGGAGCGCCAGTTTGAAAGCTTGAGCAAATATGAGCTGCGCCATTCAGGCCTCACTGCCCCCGGCATGGACTCTTCTGTAACAGCGAAAGACCCGGCCGAAGTCATGCCCGCCCGCTGTTTTATGAACTAGAGTTTCCCCCACTCACCAACAGACACGAGAGGGACTTTCATGACTGCGCTGGATGTTTTCTGGGTCGGGCTGGGGGGCGGGCTGGGCTCGCTGTTGCGCTGGTGGATCGGTTTGCGGGTAGGGCAGTTCTATAAGGGGCCGTTTCCGCTGGGTACATTTTTGATCAACGTCAGCGGCGCATTTGTAATCGGTTACCTGAGCATCCTGTTTACCGTGGACTGGCGCGACCGCTACGGCGACTTCCTCAGCGCCGCGGTGCTCACCGGTATTCTGGGCGGTTACACCACATTCAGCAGCATGCAGCTGGATGCCTCGAAACTGGCCAAGGCCAGGGATCGTGCATGGGCCGCAGGTTATCTGATCATCTCGGTACTGGTCGGCCTGGCCGCCGCCGCTTTCGGCGCCTGGCTGGCGCGCTGACTCAGGAGTCACACCATGCTCAACATGATTATTCTGATTTTCGTCGGTGGTGCGTTCGGCGCCATGTGCCGCGAGTTCGTCATGCTCTCGGTGCCGCGCCTGGCCGATGGTTTTCCCATGGATATCTTTGTCGCCAATATCGTCGCCGCGTTCCTGCTGGGCGTGGCCACGTCGCTGTTCAAGAGCAACCGCATCAACCAGTACGTGCACGTGATGGTCGGCACCGGGATCATGGGCGGGTTATCCACGTTCTCCAGTTTCGTGTTTGGCGCAGTCGAGATGATGCAAGACCCGGGCAGTGTTTTTGTCTCCATCTGCTATCTGGTGATCAGCCTGGTAATCGGTTTTGCTGCCGTCGAACTGGGTCTGATTGCCGGGGCCAAGGTTACGCCGCTGCCTGCATCCGATACCCCGCAATAAGCCCTTGCAGCGCCCATGAAAAAGCCCTCGTCAGAGGGCTTTTTTTATCCTGCCAAGTCTCAGGCCAAAGACGTACGCTTGCCGAAGAACATCTCGGTGATCAGATCATTGTTGATTTGATCGCCCTGCAGGGTACGCACCAGCAACTCACTGCCCAGCAACGGCAACGACAGCACCATGGTCGGGTTGACGCGTTTGACCTTGGGCATGTTCCGCGTTTCGTTGACCAGTGCGATGATCTGGGTTTCGTCGCCTGCCACTTCCTTGGCCGCGAGGATGGTGAACACGTTTTCGGCGTCGCTGTCGCACAGGGTGACGATGTACTTGGCGTCCGCTGCTCCGGCCAGTTTCAGGGTCGACGCGGCCGACGGGTCACCTTCAATGATATCGGCCTTTTCCGGCAGGTCATGCTGGCTGCCGGCCGCGCATACCACCGTGACGTGTTCGCCGCGATCGGTCAGACCTTTGTAGACGTTTTGTGCCAGGGAACCAACGCCAACGAGAATGTAGTGATTTTTACGCGCCATATGGGTAATCCTGCCTTTAACAATACGTTGGATGTTGTTGCTGATCAGCGGGCCGGCAATGGACGCCACCGAAATCGCGAAGATGGTGATGCCCAGGATGATCACTGTCAGGGTGAAAAAACGCGCATCGGTGGTATGCGGGACGATGTCACCAAAGCCTACGGTGGACATCACCACGATGGCGAAGTAGAACGCCGATGGCAGGTCCGTCACCGGCGGTGCAAAGCCATCACCGATGTAGAGCGTGCCCAGCGTGCTGTAGACGATCAGTGAGGCGATGCTGACCACCGCAAAGAAGCTGCCCGAGGCCAGGCTGTAGTGGTCAAAACGGCGCCAATAGAAGGCCAGCACGGCAATGGTGACCAGCGAGAAGAAGGTCACGCCGTCAGGTTTTTTCAGAATGAAAAAATCCACGCAGACCGTGGCCACCAGCAGCAGCAGGGAAAAAAACCAGCTGATGCGTGACTTGATCAACAGCCCCAGTGACATCAGCAGGAGTACAAGCCCCACCACAAACCCGGGGATTTCCAGCAAGGCTAAAAAGCTTAATGCCTCCTTCCAGGTATCAAAGGAGCCGGATTTGGCATTGGCATGGGCAACGCCACGTTCAAGCACCGGCAGAAATAAAAGAAAGCCGTTGATCGCAACCAGCAAGGCGACCCCATAGGCAAAGGAGATCCGATTTTTAACGTCCTGTAATAAAGTCATGGCACCTACGACGCGTCAGTTAAGGGGTGAGGGGAGTGTAGGTCAGGTTTATCGGGCTGCCACCAGCAGCCCGTGCGCTTGAGCCTCTGATCAGGCGTTGGCAGGCAGTTGGTCATAGCCGCGGATGTAGTAATTGAGGGCCGAAATCAGCCAGCACAGGACAAACATCCCGATGATCCAGTAGCCAATCTCGCCGAAGTTTTCACTGAGGGCATTGATCGGCGTCCATATCCCGCCGGTGAGTTGCAGTTTTTCGGCAATCAACCCCAGCGCTTCGACACCACCAATAAACAGGGCCACGACCACCGAGGCGGCAGTGATGGTGATGTTGTAGTAGAGCTTGCGCACCGGTTTGGAAAACGCCCAGCCGTAGGCACCGATCATCACGAAGTTGTCCAGTGAATCGATCAGGGCCATGCCCACCGCAAACAGCACCGGGAATACCATGATTGACCACAGGCTGATGCCGTGGGAGGCGCTGGTGGCGCTGATGCCCAGCAAGCCGATTTCGGTGGCAGTGTCAAAGCCCAGGCCAAACAGAAAGCCCACCGGGTACATGTGCCAGCTTTTGTTAACCAGGTTGAACACCCGACCAAAAATTCGCGCCATCAGGCCACCCTGGTGGGTGGTGATCAGGTCCAGTTCTTCGGGGGGCAGGGTGTGGCCGGCCTTGACCTGTTTGAACTTCTTGTACACCGAGATCAGGATGACCAGGTTGAGCACGCCGAACAGCAGCAGGAATACCGAGGACACCAGGGTGCCGATCAGGCCGCCGGTTTCATGGAACCACTCCATATCGTCCTTGAACGCCATTGCCGTGGCCGCAATCGCGAAAGACGCCAGCACCACAATGGTCGAATGCCCCAGGGAGAACCAGGTGCCTACGGCTATCGGGCGTTTGCCCTGTTGCATCAGCTTGCGGGTGACATTGTCGATGGCGGCAATATGGTCGGCGTCCACGGCGTGGCGCAGGCCGAAGCCGTACGCGAGCAATGCGGTGCCCATCAAGACCGGGTTGTTGCCGAACTCGATAAAGGCCCAGGCCCAAGCCAGCAGGTTGGCCACGATCAGGCCGGTCAGCAGATAAATGGCGCGCCGTGTGGTGTTCGACGGCTCGGCATTTGTCAGGGGGTAGGCAATCGCGGTCATGGAAAGACTCCGGCAAAGGGATCGAAATTATTGGCGGTGGGCCGGCATGACGTCTTTGTTGGGCACCAGAAACAGCCAGGAAGCCAGTACAAAGGGCATGGTCAATGTCGGGATGCCAACCGGGGCCAGTACTGTATTCAAGGCGCCTTGCACAAATACAGTGAAAACCACGCCAATCAGGGTGTAGATCAACACGCGCCAGCTGGGCTTGTTGAAGGTCGAGCCCAGGGCGATGGCAGTCAGCACGGCGCTGAAGGCATACAGGCCGTTATTGATGCTGGCGTGTTCGGCTTGCAGCACCACGGCCACCAGCACCGCCAGCAGCGAGCCCAGCAGGCCGAACACCGCGGCCCACAACGATGACACCGCCAACCCGGCGAGAAACAGCACGCTGCCGATCACCGTGCTGATCAAGAACACTTCGGAGATCCCGTAGAACGTGCTCTTGAACAGGTCGATACCATCGAACAGGCTGGTGTTGTACGCGACCAGATCATGGGGCAGGTTGGGCACGGGCAGGGCGCTGGTGTTCAGGCCGCCAAAGGCATAGCTGGCCAGCAGCATGGTCCAGGTCACCAGCACGAAGGGCGCCGTGAGGGCGGCGACTTTCCAGGTCTTCAGAATATCGGCGATGCAGATGGTGACAATTACCGAGACCACACTGCCGAGGATAATGCACAGCCACAGGATGGGTGTGACAGCGAGGAAGGTAGGCAGGGCAGCGCCGACCAGGCAGCCGTTATAGCCATAGAGGCCGGCCTTCCAGGAAGTGCGGTCCTTGAGGTGCATACCGGTAAGGGTTGCCACGACCGTGCCCAGGACACTGCCGAAGGCCATGGCCGGGTTGCCTTCGCCAAACGCGCCGACAAAAATGGCGGCAAAAAACAGTAGCCCGGTCAGCGGGTTATTCTGGAACATGACCTGAGCACAACCACGCAGGGTGACGTCGATAAACTCAAGGACGACGTTGCCATCCACGATTTTCGACCACTTGGATGCAGCTTCCATATTGACTCTCCCAATTGAGCATTTGGCCAGGATCAGCTTGTGTAGCAGCTGCCGAAGGAACGAGGCTGCGTCCGGCGGCGCAGCCGTCGTAATTCCTGAGGACAGGGTTTGACTGGCACACCGCAGTGCCTGATTTTGCGACGGCTGCGCCGCCGAACGCAGCCTCGTTCCTACGGCAGCTGCTACACAGCTACTTCCACAAAAACGCCGGTTGCAGGGTCACGCCCAGGATTTCTTCGCGGGCCACCTTCCAGAACTCGCGGATTTGCGCCTTGACCTCGCCACTGTCGTTGCCCAGCACCTTGAATATCAGCCCGCAGTCGTTGGGCAGGCGGGTCACCCCGCTGGCCAGCCCGGCCTGCATGTCAAACAGCGCCGGGATGCGCTCGACAATCCGGTCGTGATGCTCCCTGGGCGTGAGCAATACCACGTTGCCGAACACATCGAAGGTCTGCATCACGCCAATGGCGTCCAGGCTCTCTTTTTTTGGCTCAAGAATGTACTTCTCGACAAACAGCTCGCGACCCTCGAGGTTCTCGGCGCGCACCCGGGAGGAGTACACGTCAAAGCCGAAACGCTCATCCACATGATGATACTTGCGCCCCGACATCAGGATTTCGCAGTAGATGGCCGTCGCCGTGGGGTGGATCCTGATTTGCGTGTCGGTGATAAACCGTGCATTGCGATGGGGGATCAGCGGGTCGGGCATAAACTCCAGGTAGCCGCCTTCTTCGATAGTGAAGTGCTGGATTTGCGAGGCGTAGTTGGCATTCATCGAATGCACTTTGGTCGCCGACTGGGTGGTGACGTGCCCGCAGGCACCCACCCCCACGTTGACATCTGTGGCCAGGCGGTCGCCCTGCAGCACGCAGCCCGAAGTTGAAATCATGGTCACACAGGGCAGCTCGGGCATTTCCTCGTCCCAATACAAGGCCCGTTGCACCAGCGATGGTACGCGGCGCTCCATGTCCGCCAGCACGCTGCGGTTACCGCGCTTTTCAAAACCCAGGCGCAGGTAGCCGCTTTTACCCACGGCACCGCTGTGCATTTGCGCCGGTTCGTCCTGGTACTGCGACAGCTCCGGCGCATCAATGCCGAGTGAGTGAGCGCGTAGCCGTGACGGGTTGTTCACGATCTGGCTCTGCGCTGTCATGCACTGACCCCGCTTTTGACCGCCGGTTTTTGTGCGAACAGGAACATGTGCTCGATCATGTCCACCAGTTCTTCAATGCCCTGACCGGTCTTGCAGTTGGTGAGGATATACGGGCGGTTGCCGCGTACCACTTTGGTGTCGCTTTCCATCACATCAAGGCTGGCGCCAACGTAGGGGGCGAGGTCGATCTTGTTGATGATCAGGATATCGGCCTGCACCAGCCCCGGGCCATTTTTGCGCGGGATTTTCTCGCCTTCGGCGACGTCGATCACGTAGATATAAAAGTCGGCCAGGGCCGGACTGAAGGTCAGGGTCAGGTTGTCGCCGCCGCTCTCGATCATGATCAGGTCGCTGTCGGGGAACTTCTCTTCCATTTCCTCGACCGCGGCAATGTTCATACTCGGGTCTTCACGCACGGCGGTGTGCGGGCAGGCACCCGTTTCCACACCGAGGATCTTGTCTTCATCGAGGATACCCTTGAGGGTACGTTTGACCTGTTTGGCATCTTCGGTGGTGACGATATCGTTGGTGATGATCAAGGGCTTGTAGCCACGGTTGATCAGGATCGGAGTTATCACTTCGATGATCGCGGTTTTACCTGAACCGACCGGGCCGCCAATACCAATACGAGTAAACTTTTTCACGGTTATTTCCTTACCAGATAGGGGAGCGGAAGCTGCGTCGACACATGCCGACGCAGCCCGGGGTGTCAGTTCATGAATAGCCGTACATGTGCCTTGACGTGCACGGCGGCGAGCACATCGACTATCGGGACATAGGAGAACATCTGCTCGATATCGCCGACTTCGGCGATATCGCAGAACGCTTCAATGTCGTGGTTGAGTTCGAACAGGATGTGCTGGGTGTCCAGGTGCGTGACCCGCATCAGGCGCATGGCCGCGCTGAGGATGGTCATGGCCACGCCGTACTGGTGCATCACCACGACCTCACGGGCACCGATGCCCTGGGTCGACATCACCACGGCCTGGGTGACGGGGTAGGTGCCTGCCGCGTTGCCGGCCTTGATCTGTTCAAGCCACCAGCGCACCAGCGGTTTTTCGACGACATGGATCGACATTTCCGCCAGTTTTTTGCCCATGCGCGTGGCCATCAACCGGCTTTCTTCATTGAGCTTGCGGTTATTCACCGCCCAGTCGGCGCGTAAAATGCCGTCGCGGTCTTCTGCCACGGCAGCCCGGTGCGCAGCGACCACGCCCATGCCGTCACAGCTGGCCGCCTGCTTGAGGGCGGTGAGCACAAAACCCTTCAGGGTCGGGACATCGTGGACGATGCCTTTTTGAATGGCCGATTCCACGCCGTTGGAGAACGAAAAGGCACCGACCGGCAATACGGAATCGCCAAACTGCATGATGCGAATTAGATCTGATGCGTTCATCTATGCGCCTTCTTGCCGGGTTCAGTGCTTATGGCTGTGAAACGTATGGCCGTTGTCGTGACTGTGACTGTGTGCGTCATGGCTGTGCACGCCCTGGATCTTCAGGGCGGCAGCGTCCAGCTTGTCTTGCGGGCTGGCCACGTGAACATGGGTGTCGGTTTCTTCGGCACCGCCAAACAGCAGGCGCGCCTCGGATGTGGTCAGCAGCGGCAGGATTTCGGCGCCGCCAACAAAAGCGTACGGCAGGTGTTGAAAGCCGTGGGTGCGCATCACCGAGTCCATCATTTTGGTTTCGACGGTGAGCGGGATATAGACCTCGTTGTTTTTGGTCACGGCTTTCCAGTGCTGGTTGCCGAGGGCATGGCCGAGCTCGAAGCTGGTTTTGATCAGCACGTCCAGGGGCTGTTTTTTCAGCTCCTTGAGATCGATGACCATCACGTCGCGCAGGTTCAGTTGCACCACTACGGCGGTGTTGGAGCCTTCATCCCAGAGCAGCACATCGCCGTCCGAGAGCACCACGTTACGTTCCAGCGAAATGCCCAGGTCAAGACCGCCGAGGCTGGTGCGCCGGCAGCGACTTTTTTGCGCTTCACGCTGGTCGAGCACCAGCAGGTCAACCTTGGCGCCTTCGAGTTTGTGTTGCCAGTGCGGGTCTTTCTTGGCGTTGCCGAGTATGTGTTCAATCAAAATCACGTCGCAAACTCCTTCCCTGAATCATGTGCCGGGCGTGTGCCACCGGGTGCAGGTGCCCCCGGTAGCGGCCCGTTCAGGCATTAGCCAAAGAAATAACGCTGGTTCATGGTGGCCACATCGATGGGCTTGCACGTGGCGTGTACGCCGTCGACTTTTACCGCGAAAGTTTCCGGATCAACATCGATATGCGGGGTCTGGTCATTGCGCACCAGGTCCTTTTTGGACACGGTGCGGCAACCGCGCACCGCCATGACCTGACGCTCCAGCCCGGCCTTTTCTTTCACGCCGTCTTCCAGCGCCGCTTGCGACACGAAGGTCACGCAGGTGTCTTGCAGGGACTTGCCGAAGGCACCGAACATCGGACGGTAGAACACCGGCTGCGGGGTTGGCAGAGAGGCGTTCGGGTCACCCATGGCGGCCCAGTTGATCATGCCGCCCTTGATCACCATTTTCGGTTTTGCCCCGAAGAAACGCGGATCCCACAGCACCAGGTCGGCCATCTTGCCGACTTCCACCGAGCCCAGCACATGGCTGATACCCTGGGCCAGTGCCGGGTTGATGGTGATCTTGGCCACGTAACGCAGCACCCGGAAGTTGTCGTTATCGGCGCTGTCTTCCGGCAGTTTGCCACGCGACACTTTCATCGCATGGGCGGTTTGCATCACCCGCAGCCAGTTTTCACCGACCCGGCCCATGGCCTGGGAGTCACTGGAAAACATGGAGATCACGCCCATGTCCTGCAGCACGTTTTCGGCGGCAATAGTTTCCGGGCGTACGCGGCTTTCAGCAAACGACACGTCAGCCGGCACGTTCGGGTTGAGGTTGTGGCAGACCATGATCATGTCGAACAGCTCGGCCTGGCTGTTGACGCCGTAAGGCAGGGTCGGGTTGGTCGAGCTTGGCAGTACGTTGCTCTGGCTGGCCACCTTGATGATGTCGGGGGCGTGACCACCACCGGCGCCTTCCGTGTGGAAGGTGTGAATGGTGCGACCTTCGAAAGCATCAATGGTGTCTTCGACGTAGCCACATTCGTTCAAGCTGTCAGTGTGCACCGACACCTGCACGTCCATCTCGTCGGCGGTACGCAGCGCATGGCGCAGTGCGTTTGAGGTTGCGCCCCAGTCTTCGTGAACCTTGAGCCCGGCGACACCGGCGATGATCTGTTCGGCCAGCGGCTCGCGGCCAAAAGAGTTGCCCTTGCCCAGCATGCCGACGTTGATCGGCAGCCCTTCGAGCGAACGCAGCATCTGGCGGATGTTCCAGGGGCCGGCAGTCACGGTGGTACCGTTGGTGCCATCGGTAGGGCCGATACCGCCGCCGAAGAAGGTGGTGATGCCGTTGGACAGCCCGTGATAAGCCTGCTGCGGCGAGATCAAGTGAATGTGGGTGTCGATCCCGGCTGCAGTCAGGATCAGGTGCTCGCCGGAGATGGCGTCGGTGCTCACACCCACGACCAGGCCGGGGGTCACGCCGCTCATGATGCCCGGGTTGCCGCTTTTGCCGATCCCGACGATCTTGCCGTCACGGATACCCACGTCGGCTTTGATTACGCCCTGGATCGCGTCGATGATGGTGACGTTGGTGATAACCAGGTCCAGTACGCCGTTGTCGCGGGTCAGGGTATTGTCGGCGCCCATGCCGTCGCGCAGGGATTTGCCGCCGCCGTAAACGGATTCTTCACCGTAACCGCGCAGGTCCTTTTCAATCTCGACAAACAGGTTGGTGTCACCCAGGCGGATTTTGTCGCCCGTGGTTGGGCCGAACAGGCCTGCGTATTCTTTGCGTGAAATGGTTGGCATCGGTGGCTCCTTTTCTAATGCCGCGCGAGCGTCAATGGTTCAACGGCGCGAGTGCAAAGTATGAGAATGCGTGTTTACTTGTCGTTGACGGGCTTGGACGGCTTGGCCGGCTCGGAGAACTTGAAGCCGCGATCGACTGCGCGCTGGATGGCCTGCAGTTTTTCCGGGCGCTCATGGTTGCTGGTGAGCTTGTCCGGTACCCAGCCATCGACCAGGTTGTTGAAGCCGTAAAGCGTTTGCTTGCCACCGTAGGGGATCAACGGCACTTCGATTTCGTCGCCCGGCTCGAAGCGGATGGCTGTGGTGGCCGTGATGTTCAGGCGCTTGCCAAAGGCGGCGGCGCGGTCGAATTCCAGGGCACGGTTGACTTCAAAGAAGTGAAAGTGCGAGCCGATCTGGATCGGACGGTCACCGGTGTTGCGCACCTTTACCTTGGTGACGGGGCGGTCTTCGTTAAAGGTGATGGGCGTGCTGGCGTAAATCGTGCCGCCCAGAGGCACATCGGCTTCATTGCCCTTGCTGACGCCACCGGGGTTCTTGGCGTGGGGGATGCTGTGGTTCGGGTGAGTATCCTGGTGCGGGCCTGCTGTCTCTTTGGTGCTCATGACTGATTCCTCAAAACGTGAAAGTTTTGCGTTTACCGGGTTTAAAGCAGACGGTTACTTGATCGGGTCGTGGACCGTGACCAGACGACTGCCGTCGGTGAAAATCGCTTCAACCTGAACGTTGGGAATAAGGTCGCTGACGCCTTCCATCACGTCATCCTTGGTGAGTACTTTGCTGGCCTCGGTCATCACATCCTCAACCGACTTGCCATCGCGTGCGCCTTCCAGGGCGGTCACGGTGATAATTGAAACAGCCTCTGGATAGTTCAATTTCAAGCCGCGAGCCTTGCGCCGGAATGCGACGTCCGACAGGGTGTAAACCATCAGCTTTTCGACTTCTCTGGGGGTGAGCTGCATAAGCCCTCCTATCTACAGTGCGGTAAGAATTAACGTTCTGGAGTGCCGCTCAGGCGTGCGCGCATGCAAAACACTCCACACGATGGGTACGTGTGAAGGCGGGTTGACGAGTGAGTGGGTTTTTTTAATGCCTATTGTCGTTTCATAAGCTCAACCGTTCAAATCCATTAATACGGGTGCGAGCAGAGCCTAGACCATAATTTCAGGCAGGCCAGGTGTTGCAGGCGTGCGGGTCAGAGGTTGTTGACACAAAATGAAATACAAGGTTTTGTTAAAAACTTCTTATAAAACAATTTGTTATATGTTTTGAGTTTGTGGTTTAAGCGTCGTTAATCGCTGAAAATTCCATGTTTATGTACGAAGATTCTTCATCTTTAGTGCGATAAGTCATCTAAATGAGTCGGATGTAACTTTTTGCTGTGGGTGTTACGTTATTTTTCGTCGGGCAACTTGTCGTTTTTAAACAAATGCCGATGGCCGCAGTGGTACAGCGCGGCATGCAACTGGTCATTGAGTTCGGTCAATTGCCTGAGCATCTCCAGGCTTAGCCAGACATAGGCATAAAAGGGTGTCTCGGTGATCTTGCCGTCCAGGCTCTTGAGCACAAGCTCCTTGAGATCGTGGGCTTTCTGGCGCAGTTCGCCGCTGATCTGGTTGTTGGAAATGCCCATACACAGCTTGTTCTGCAGCGATTCGAGCGCTTGCGGGATCAACTGGTGCAGACCGTTCAAGGCGGGCTCGCTTTCGATCAGCAGGTGGCTTTCCCGTGATGACCAATAAGCGTCAATCATCAGGCTCATGGTGGCCAGCAGGTTGCGGTGCAGGGTTTGCAGGGACTCGAACACTTGTGGCTTGAGGTTGCTTTCGTTGCTGGCAGGGGTGATGTAGTTGCGCAACTTGATGACCGCGTCCAGTTCGTTCTTCAGTTGATCATCCAGATTGGGGCGTTCGGGGATTCGCGGGGAGAAGTATTGCGAGTACAGGGTATTGATCTTGCCCAGGCTCTCGCTGAACTTGATCCGCAGGTCGGTATAGGCCCGCTGTGGGTAAATGCTGGTGTAGAGCATGGCCAACAAAGAACCTGCCAGCACATAGCCGCTGCGGGTGAGTGCCGACTCCATGTCATTGGGCGGGGCGCAGCTGACCACCGCCAGGGTTGCTCCGATCAGCAGGGCCATATAGGGGTGTTTGCCCAGGGTCAGGTAACCGGCGATAAACATCATCACCGCGCACCAGAGCAGCATCAGGCTAAAAGAGTGCATCTCCAGATACAGCGCCACCAGCCCGGACAGCGCGCCCAGTACTGTGCCGCCAGTACGCTGCAGGGCCCGGGAGAATACGTTGCCCCAGTAGGGCTGTGGTCCCATGACAATGAGCATGGTGATCAGGGCATAGGAGGCGCCGTCGAGCTTGAAGAAGCGGATGACAACAAATGTAATCAGGAACGCCAGGCTGATGCGGGTGGCGTGGATCCAGCGGTAATTTTTGCAGACCAACTGTTCCAGATTCGAAATCTTTTTACCCAGCCGCATAAAGTCCCCAATTGCTGTAGTGGATTGGGCTGGCAGCGTAGTTCAGGTCTGGCGGGTCCACCACTGGGGATGGCTCTATCGTGGGGCAGGAAAAGCGGCAGGCGTAAAAAAGGCCATTACCATCATGGGGATCCGGTAATGGCCAAAAATCTCAACCAAAGAGAGCGTCAGGCGCAAACCTGACGAGCGGCAATGTATCAATGCCACTCTTAGTTAGCTAGCTAAGAGTGAGCGAAACTGTTTTACCTGCTGCGCAACAATGGTGCATTGCTGGTTGGCTAGGCAGGGGGAGCGTTAGCCGATACCCTTTGCTCCATGCAAATACCTGACTTGAATCTACTGGTTACCTTGAATGTCTTGCTCGAAGAGGGCTCTGTGGTGGGTGCTGCCCGACGCATGAACCTGAGTGCCCCGGCCATGAGCCGCACCCTGACCCGGATTCGCGAGGTATTGAACGACCCCATTCTGGTGCGTTCAGGGCGTGGCCTGGTGCCCACGCCCCGTGCCCTGGAGTTGCGTGAACAGGTGCGCGGTGTGGTGGAGCTGGCGCACGGGGTGTTCACCCAGAGCCAGAACAGTGATTTGCGTGAGCTGGAGCGTACGTTCAGCATTCGCGCCAATGACGTGTTTTTTGGTGTGTATGGCGCAGCACTGCGCCAGCAAATGGCCCTGGAGATGCCCAAGGCTACGTTGCGGGTGGTACCTGAGGGTTTTACTGATGACGAGGCACTGAATGAAGGTCGCATTGACCTGACTATCTGCGCCACTAACCGCTTCAGCCCGGATATCAAGGTCCAGAGGCTGTTTACCTGTCCGTTTGTGGGGTTGGCACGGGAAGGGCATCCGATTTTTGATGAGCCCGTTACGGCCCGGCGCTTTGCCGGTTTTGACCACATCAGTGTGTCCCGCAGGGGCCATGCCCGCGGGCCGATTGATGCGCTGCTGGCCGAACTGGGGCTGGAGCGTCGGGTGTCGTTTACCACGCCGACGTTCTACTCGGCGATTTTTGCCCTGGCAGGGGAGGATCTGATACTGCCGCTGATGCCCCAGGTGCTGCTCAAAAACCTGGAGCCACTGGGCCTCAAACTGCGCCCGTTCGAGCTGCCGATCACCCTGCAGCCGGTGGATATTGTCCAGGCCTGGCATCCGCGGCTGGACAACGACCATGCCCACCGCTGGCTGCGTCGTACCCTCAAGACCTTTTGCGACAACGCGGTGATTTGACCGCAACCTCTGTAGCCGCTGCCGAAGGAACGAGGCTGCTGCTACGGGGAGGGAGTCAACATTACAATGGTTGCGTCTGACGCACTCCACAGTTAGTTATTTATCAATTTTTATAGCTATGCCGGCTGATTAAACTTTCTGTCATCTATCAAGACGACGGAGTCAGCCATGTATTGGCGGTTTGACCATGGGCGCAGTCTGGCGCCTGGAGCTGCGCTGTGACGGCGCTGGTTGCGGGTGCCGTGGCTCCCGCCCCGGCCCCGGCCAGCAGTGCGGCGTTTGGCCTGCGGATTTTTACCGGTCTGCTGGGCGTTTTGCTCGCCGTGCTGGTGTCGGGGTTCAACGAGAATGTCACCAAGGTGGCCATGCCCGATATCCGCGGGGCGATGGGTATCGGTTATGACGAAAGCACCTGGCTGCTGGCGGTGTATTCGGCCACGTCCATCAGTGCCATGGCCTTTGCGCCGTGGTGTGCAGCCACCTTTTCCCTGCGCCGTTTTACCCTGTGTGCCATCGGCGCCTTTTTACTGTTGGGCATTCTTTGCCCTCTGGCCCCGAATGTTGATGCGCTGATGCTGCTGCGCACCTTGCAAGGCTTTGCCGGTGGGGCCTTGCCGCCGATGTTGATGTCAGTGGCGTTGCGCTTCCTGCCGCCGGGCATTCGTCTGTATGGCCTGGGCAGTTATGCGCTGACGGCCACTTTCGGGCCCAGCTTCGGCACGCCGTTATCGGCCTGGTGGGTGGAGTACGCCGGGTGGCAATGGGCGTTCTGGCAAATCATCCCCCTGGGCCTGTTGTCGATGGCCTGCGTGGCCTGGGGCTTGCCGCAAGACCCGTTGCGTCTGGAGCGTTTCAAGCAGTTTGACTGGCGCGGCCTGCTCCTGGGTTTGCCGGGGTTGATCATGCTGGTACTGGCGCTGGAGCTGGGTCAGCGCCTGAACTGGTTCGAGTCGCCGATGATCCGTTTTTTTATCGTCGCCGGCACGGCCCTGATGGTGCTGTTCTTTATCAATGAGTGGTCCCATCCGCTGCCGTTTTTCAAGCTGCAACTGCTGAAAATCCGCAATCTTGCCCATGCATTGTTGACGCTGGGCGGGGTGTTGTTTGTGTTGCTGGCAGTGATCAAGATTCCGTCCAGTTACCTCGCTCAGGTGCAGGGCTATCGCCCCCTCGAAACCGCGCCGGTGATGTTGCTGGTGGCCTTGCCGCAATTGATTGCGCTGCCACTGGTCGTTGCGTTGTGCAATCTGCGCTGGGTCGATTGTCGCTGGGTGCTGGCCATTGGTCTGGGGTTGCTGGCGCTGGCCTGCGGCATCGGTTCGCAAGTTACCTCGGTGTGGAACCGGGAAAATTTTTACGGCTTGCAGGCGATACAGATCATCGCCCAGCCCATGGCAGTGATTCCTCTGCTGATGCTCGCCACCGGCGGCCTGAACCCGGCGGATGGCCCGTTTGCATCGGCCTGGTTCAATACCGTCAAAGGGTTTTCGGCGGTGGCAGCAAGCAGTGTGCTGGGGGTGCTGACGCTCAATCGCGAGCACTACCACTCAACCATGTTGCTCGATCGGCTGGGCAACTCGCCGCTGGTCAATTCCGGCACAGACCTGGCGCGTCGGGTTCACCAGCAGGCCGTGGTGCTGACCAGTTCTGATCTTTATCTGTACATGGCCGTCCTGGCGCTTTTTCTGATTGTGTTAATTCCTTTTGGCCCCACGCGGATCTACGCGCCGGGCACAGCTGCTGGAGTTGTGAAATGAGTACAACAAACGGGCGCAAGCCCTGGGTTCTGGTCGGCGCAGTCGCGTTGGCAGTGATCGTGCTGTACGGGTTGTGGCGGTTGGTCTTTGCCACGGGCACCGTGCAGAACACCAATGATGCCTTTGTCAGCGCCGATTACACCTTGATTGCGCCAAAAGTGGCGGGGTTTATCGACGAGGTGCTGGTGCAGGATAACCAGCCGGTCAAGGCCGGTCAGTTGCTGGCGCGGATCGATCCGCAGGACTACCGCGCTGCCGTGCAGGCTGCGCAAGCCAGCGTGGCGACGGCACAGGCACAACGGGTCAATGCCCTGGCGATGCTGGAGCGCCAGCGATCGTTGATCGAGCAGGCCAAGGCCACGGTCGATGCGGATCTGGCGCAGGTCGAATTTACCGAGCATGAGTTGCAGCGTTATCAGCATCTGGCCGGGCAGGGCGCAGGCACGCTGCAGAACTCCCAGCAGGCGAAAAACCGTTCGCTCACCGCGCGTGCCGAGTTGGCACAGCACAAGGCTGCACTGGAAGCTGCTCGCCAGCAAACCCGGGTGCTGGCCGCCCGGGCTACGGCCGCGCAAGCCTCGGTGCAGTATGCCGAGGCCTTACTGGCACGGGCCGATCTGGACTTGTCGCATACACAACTGCTGGCACCGTTTGACGGTGTGGTGGGGCGTCGCAGTGTGCGCCTCGGCGCTTACGTCAAACCCGGCGACACCGTGCTGGCGGTGGTGCCGCTGGCCGACGCCTATGTGGTGGCCAACTTTCTCGAGCACCAGCTCACCAACATGCAGGCAGGGCAGCGTGTGACGATCAAGGTCGACAGTTTTCCGGGGCAGACCCTGCAAGGCACCGTGGACAGCATCGCCCCGGCCACGGGGGTGACGTTCTCGGCGATTGCTCCGGATAACGCCACGGGCAACTTCACCAAAGTGGCGCAACGTATTGCGGTGAAAGTCACTCTGGATCACGGGCAGTTACTGGCCAGCCAATTGCGCCTGGGGATGTCGGTGGATGCCTCCATCGACACGGCAATGGCTCACGATCAGCAGGTCAGCACTCGATGAACAAAACTGCAGTGGCCCTGGCTGTGGCCTGTTACAGCGTACTGAGCCTGAGTGGTTGCGTGGTAGGCCCGGACTTCAAGGCTCCCGTGCCCAAGTTGCCTGCGAACTGGGCGTCGGTACCCACTGAGGCGGGGCACAACCATGCGCTGCAAACAGCGGTGGACCTGCACTGGTGGGACCGTTTCGGCGACAGGCAATTGTCGGCGCTGGTGCGCGAGGCGCAGCAGCGCAACTTTGATGTGCAACTGGCTGCAAGCCGCTTGCAGCAAAGCCTGGCTATCCGCCGTCAGATCAACGCCGACACCTTGCCCGAGGTCGGTGCAACGGCGGCTTACAGTCGGAGCCGTAACAGCCAGAAAGGTTTGAGTGACCCTTCCGGGCACAGTGGCAAGCAGGCTTTCAACCTGTGGAATGGTGGCCTTGGGTTCAGTTGGGAGGCTGACCTCTGGGGCCGGGTCAAGCGTTCGGTGGAAGCGGCTGATGCCTCGGTACAAGTGGCGGTGCAGGACCGCAACGCGGTGCAACTGTTGGTGATCGTGCAGACCGCGCAGCACTATATTCAGTTGCGCGGCACTCAGCAGGCATTGGCCGTGGTGGAGCAAAACCTGCAAATCGCCCGCCGCAGCCTGGAACTGACCCGGTTGCAGCTGCGGGAGGGCGTGGCTACGGATTTACAGGTGTCTGAAGCTGGCGCCCAAGTGGCCGAGATCGAAGCACGTCAGGCCCCCTTGCAGCAACGCAGTGCACAGTTGATCAATGCTCTCGGCTTGCTGCTGGCCCGCGAGCCAAGAGCCTTGCAGGCGCAATTGAGCGCAGCGGCAGGGGTGCCGGCCTATGGCGCCGATGTGCCGATCGGTTTGCCCAGCGAATTGGCGCAACGGCGGCCCGATATTCGTCGTGCCGAGGCCCGATTGCATGCAGCCACTGCAGCGATCGGCATGGCCGAGGCGGACTTCTATCCGCGGATTACCCTGTCCGGCAGTATCGGTTTTCAAGCCACGCAGCTGTCGGATCTGGGCAGTTGGGGCTCGCGCAATTTTGCATTCGGCCCGGGCTTGAGCGTACCGGTGTTCGAGGGCGGGCGTTTGCAGGGGGCCTTGCAGTTGCAGGAAGGGCGCCAGCAGGAGGCGGGCATTGCCTACCAGCAAACCGTATTGCGCGCCTGGCATGAGGTGGACGATACGCTGGTGGCGTATCAGGCCAGCCAGCGCCGGCGCGACAGCCTGCAGCAGGCGGTGATGCATAGCCAGCGGGCGCTGGACAGCGTGCACCAGCAATATGCCCAGGGTACGGTGGACTTTCTCAACGTACTCACGGTGCAAAACGCGTTGCTGGCCAACGAAGCGGCGCTGGTGGACAGCACTGCGCAGGTCTCGTTGTCCCTGGTGGATGTGTTTGCGGCGCTGGGTGGGGGGTGGCAGGGCTAGCTGCTTGCAGATTCTGGTGGGAGCGGGCGCATCGACCAAGTTATCCCGGCAAACCGCAGTGCCGGCATCGCAGGCAAGCCAGCTCCCTCAGGTAATGAGTGATTGCCCACAGGTTTTGCTATGCTCGCGCCTTCGACCGCAAACGCCAATATAGGCGTGCCCCGTTCATATTGAGCCTATTTATGTCTGCCGATACCCAAGCCACAACGGTGCGTTTTTCCCGTTCCGACTACAGAACCCTGGGCCTTGCTGCCCTGGGCGGGGCGCTGGAGATCTACGATTTTATCATTTTCGTGTTCTTTGCCCTGACCCTCAGCCAGCTGTTTTTTCCCCCGGACATGCCCGAATGGCTGCGTCTGCTGCAAAGCTTCGGGATTTTTGTGACCGGCTATCTGGCGCGTCCGCTGGGCGGGATTCTGATGGCGCATTTTGCCGATCACCTGGGGCGCAAACGAGTATTCAGCCTGAGCATCCTGATGATGGCGCTGCCCTGCCTGCTGATCGGCATCATGCCCACTTACTCCGAAATCGGTTACTTCGCCCCGCTGATCCTGCTGGCCCTGCGCATCCTGCAGGGCGCAGCGGTCGGTGGCGAAGTGCCCAGTGCCTGGGTGTTTGTGGCCGAACATGCGCCGGCCGGTCGCCGCGGCTTTGCCCTTGGTTTTTTGCAGGCCGGGCTGACTTTTGGCTACTTGATCGGGGCCTTGACCGCCACACTGCTGGCACAGCTGTTTACCCCGGCAGAAATCCTCGATTACGCCTGGCGCTTTCCGTTCCTGCTCGGTGGCGTGTTCGGCGTGATTGGCGTGTGGTTGCGCCGTTGGCTCAGTGAAACGCCGGTGTTTCTGGCCCTGCGTGAACGCAAAGAGGGCCGGGCCGAGTTCCCCTTACGCACAGTATTGCGCGAGCACCGGGCTTCATTGCTGCCGGCAGCGCTGCTGACCTGCGTGCTCACCAGTGCCGTTGTGGTGTTTGTGGTTATCACGCCGACCGTGATGCAGCAGCGCTTCGGCATGACTGCCAGTCATACCTTTGCGTTGAGCAGCCTGGGTATCGTATTTTTGAATATAGGCTGTGTGCTGGCCGGGTTGATCGTTGACCGTATCGGCGTATGGCGCAGCATCGCACTGTACAGTCTGCTGCTGCCGCTGGGCATTGGCGTGTTGTATGCCAGCCTGGTCGGGGAGTGGGTTTTGCCCGGCCTAGCCTATGCGTTCGCCGGCTTGACCTGCGGGATTGTCGGGGTAGTGCCGTCGGTGATGGTCGGACTGTTCCCGGCCCCGATCCGGGTTTCGGGGATTTCCTTTACCTATAATATCGCCTATGCGCTTTGGGCCAGTACCACGCCGTTGCTGCTGATCGCGCTGATGCCGTGGAGTCCCTGGGTGTGCCTGGGGTTTTGTGCGCTGATGGGGCTGGTGGGCCTGTCAACTGCATGGCGTTACGGTTTCAGCGGTGTTACAGCGGTTGAGAGGCGTTTGCTGGCCAAGGCCGAAATGTAGTGCGAAGACCTTCTGTCATCCGGGTGATTGCTGGCTCTAATAGGAAGCATTACTATTCGCGCCCCACCTGTGCAGTCCTGTGCGATGACTCAGAAAGTGCCCCGCAGAACGGGCTTCTTTGAACACTACGAAGAGTTGATCGGCACCTGGACCCGGCGCCTGCGCAATCGGCAGCAGGCGCAAGACCTGGCCCATGACACCTTTGTCCGCGTGCTTGAATCCAACCCGGATGCGGTTGAGCAGCCACGCGCCTATTTGCATCAGACTGCACGCAATATTGCGGTGGACGGTTTTCGCCGCCAGGAGTTACGCGACGCCAGGGAGCTGGCTGCCGTTCCCCCAAGTTCGTCGCAAACCGGCGATCCGGAGCAGTATATGCGCGCTATCCAGTTGGCTGAGTCGGTCGAAAGGGCTTTGCAGGAACTGCCGCTCAATTGTCGCAAGGTTTTCGTCTGGCAGAAAATCGAAGGCCTGACCCAGGCCGAGATTGCCGAACGCCTGGGGCTGTCCAGGAACATGGTGGAAAAGTATATGATCCGCACCCTGCGCCATCTGCGTGAACGGGTGGAGGCGCCGTGATGACATCGGTAAAGGATTGCAGGATGGATACACGAGACTGTACCTGTGGCAGCGCCAACGTGCGTGATGCGGCGGCCACCTGGTTTACCCGCGTGCAAGCACAAACCTTGGGTGCGTGCGAGCAGGCCGAGTTTGAAGCCTGGCGTACGCAGCATGCCAGCCATGAGGCGGAGTATCAGTGGCTGGCCAGCCTGTGGTCAGCCGCCGATCTCTTGCCCCGGGCCCGCATGCGGGCGCTGTGTGAAGTGCCGGTGGCGAAACCGACACGCCTTTCGTTACTGGCTTGCGGGCTGGCCGCAGGTATTGTGGCCGTGGCGGCGGGGGCGGGTGTATGGATGCAACTGCAGTCGTCGGCGGGTTATCACGCCGAATTTGCCACGGTGTTGGGAGAGCACCGCACCCTTGATTTGCCTGATGGCTCGAGCATTGAACTCAATGGTCGCAGCCGTGTGCGCGTCAGCTTTGCGCGTGAGCAGCGCAATGTTGAACTGGAGCAGGGCGAAGCCATGTTCAGTGTGGCCCATGATCCGGAGCGGCCATTTGTGGTGCAGGCCGGGGCCGGCAGGGTAACGGTGACCGGTACCCGTTTTGATGTGCTGCGCGAAGCCGAGCAGACGCGGGTTGCGGTGGAATCAGGGCATGTGCGGGTCCAGGGAGGCAATCCGGATGCACAGGTCAACCTGACTGCCGGGTTGGGTACCGTGGTCGATGCCCGGGGCCATGTAGCGGCCGCGCAGGCAGTTAATACCGGGGCGCTGACGGCCTGGCGCAAGGGGCAACTGGTATTTGAAGATGCCAGTCTGGGCGAGGTGGCCGCCGAGGTCTCGCGCTATCGCGACAAGCCGCTGCACGTCAGCACCCCAGCGCTGGCGCAAATGCGGCTTTCCAGCGTATTCAAAACCGATGACACCGATGCCCTGCTCAAGGCGTTGCCGCAGATCCTGCCGGTGGCTATCAAAACCCGCGCAGATGGCAGCCAGGAGATCATTGCCAGAAAATAATTGCGCTGGGGATTCAGGTTTTTTTCGAGTTCTTCGTCTTCTTGATCAACTGCAACTGGTTTGTATTAACAGTTGCACTCAAGTGCGATCCATAGGGCAAGACTCGACGTGAAAAACAACAATCTTCGTGGGCGACTATCCTCGCTTGAAACACCCCTGAGCATTCCATCTTCTGTCGCCCGGACGCGCCTGCTACCGCTGGCGTTGGCCCTGGCGGTGAGCGCGGCAATGCCCTGTGCTTTTGCTGGCGAATCTGCGCCGGCTGTGATCCATATTCAATCTCAGCCCCTGGGCTCGGCCCTGAGCCAACTGGCGCAGCAAACGGCATTGCAAGTGTTTTTCAGCCCGCAGCTGGTGGCTGGCAAGCAGGCTCCGGCGGTGAATGGCAACCTGTCGCCAGAACAGGCGCTGGCCCGACTGGTGCAGGACAGTGGCTTGAGCTACGAGCTTGACGGTGATGCTGTAACCCTGCGTGCGGCGCCCACGGTCAGTGCTGCTGCGCCAGCGTCCGGGCCGCTGGAACTGGGGCCGGTGGATGTAAAGGTGGTCGGCAACTGGCTGAGCGATGCCAATGACGCGGTGGTGCAGAACCACCCGGGGGCGCGGACAGTGGTGCGTCGCGAAGCGATGGTCGAGCAGGGCACGATGAACGTCAGTGATGCCCTCAAGCGTATCCCGGGTGTTCAGGTGCAGGAGTCCAACGGCACGGGCGGCAGTGATATCTCGCTGAACGTGGGGGTGCGGGGTTTGACGTCGCGTCTGTCGCCGCGCTCCACCGTCCTGATTGACGGTGTTCCGGCAGCGTTTGCGCCCTACGGCCAGCCACAATTGTCGATGGCACCGATTTCATCGGGCAACCTGGACAGCATCGACGTGGTACGCGGTGCCGGCTCTGTACGCTACGGGCCGCAAAACGTGGGCGGAGTGATCAACTTTGTGACCCGGGCCATTCCCGAGACCTTCCAGGGCGAGGTCGGTACAACCCTGGAAACCTCCGAG
The DNA here is from genome assembly GCF_012985715.1 of Pseudomonas sp. WS 5051. Taxonomy (NCBI): domain Bacteria; kingdom Pseudomonadati; phylum Pseudomonadota; class Gammaproteobacteria; order Pseudomonadales; family Pseudomonadaceae; genus Pseudomonas; species Pseudomonas sp. WS 5051. The sequence continues at coordinate 80,966 of NZ_JAAQWV010000013.1, read as the reverse complement.
CGTGGTGGCTGGAAACATATTGAATCGGTATTTCTCGGCGGCACGGCGGACAACGGTATCGGTGCTGCATTGCTGTATTCCGGAGTCAAGGGTGATGGCTATCGCGCGCGCAACAACGACAACGATATCGATGACGTCTTGCTCAAGACCCACTGGGCACCCACCGACCAGGATGATTTCACCCTCAATTTCCACTACTACGACGCCACCGCGGACATGCCCGGTGGCCTGACCCAAAAGCAGTTTGACGCTGACCCGTACCAGTCGCTGCGTGACTACGACAACTTTACCGGGCGACGCAAGGATGTGTCCTTCAAGTACCTGCGTCAGATCGACGACCAGACCCAGTTTGAAGTCCTGACCTATTACACCGACAGCTTCCGTGGCAGCAACATTGCAGCCCGCAATCTGCAAACCCTGGCTTCGTATCCGCGCAGTTACCACACCTTCGGTATCGAGCCGCGGGTGTCCCATGTGTTCACCCTGGGGCCGGTCACGCAGGAAGTGGGGCTGGGCTATCGCTACCTCAAAGAGGCGATGCATGAAGAGGCCAGCCAGGTGTACCTGGTCAATAACGTGCCTGTGCCGGGGCCCGGGGCAGACGGTCATGTGTATCAGGATCGCACAGGTGGCACCGAGGCCAACGCGTTCTATATCGATGACAAGATCGATGTGGGTAACTGGACGGTCACCCCGGGTATCCGCTTTGAGCGGATCAGCACCAACAGGCACGACCGCCCGGTACTGGGCAATAACGGCAAACCAGTGCAGGAAAAAAACCGCAGCATCGACAGCAGCGAAGCACTGCCGGCCCTGAGCGTGATGTATCACCTGTCGGACGCGTGGAAACTGTTTGCCAACTACGAGACCTCGTTCGGCAGCCTGCAGTACTTCCAGCTGGGCCAGGGCGGTGTCGGCGATGCGACCGCAGCGGGTTTGCGTCCTGAAAAGGCCAAGACCTATGAGCTGGGTACGCGTTACGACAATGGTGTGTGGGGCGGTGAAGTGACGCTGTTCTACATCGACTTTGCCGACGAGCTGCAATATGTGAGCAACGATGTGGGCTGGACCAACCTGGGCGCGACCAGGCACCAGGGTATCGAGACCTCGGTTCACTACGATATGTCGGCACTGGACGCACGCCTTGACGGCCTGTCGGTCAATGCGGGCTTTACCTACACCAAGGCGACGTCCGAGGGTGACATCCCGAACTTCAAAGGGCGTGATCTGCCGCTGTATTCGCGCCAGGTGGTCAACCTCGGGGCGCGTTACGTGGTCAACCGCTGGACCTACAACCTGGACATGTTTGCCCAGTCCCAGCAGCACGCGCCGGGCACTGGCGGGGTGTACATCACTGATCCGACCCCGGATGGCCAGTACGGCGATATTCCTGGGTATGCGACCTGGAGCACCCGAGTCGGTTACGACTTCGGCCCTGAAGCGTCAAACCTGAAAGTGGGAGCGGGGATCAAGAACCTGTTCAACCAGGAGTACTACACCCGCTCCAGCGACAACAACGCGGGGATTTACCTGGGCGAGCCGCGTACGTTCTTTGTGCAGGCGAGTGTGGGTTTTTAAGCCAAAATGCCCCTCACCCGGAGGGAGAGGGGACTAAAAGCAGAAGCAAATTTGTGCAACACCACCCATCGGCCCCCTCTACCGCCGGGAGAGGGCTGGGGTGAGGGGCTCGCTCTAAACCCGCAAAATCCGCCCGCTGATGGCTACGGCTATCAGCATGGCGGTGATCAGCAAAAAGGCCGCGCCCAGGCTGCTGGCATGGGCGATAAAGCCGATGGCCGCAGGCCCTGCCAGAATCCCCGCATACCCCAGGGTGGTAATGGCTGGCACGGCGATATGCTCCGGCATTACGGTCTGTTTGCCCACGGCGGTGTACAGCACCGGCACGATATTCGAACACCCTGCGCCCACCAGCGCATAACCGAGCAATGCTGACTCCCAGTTCGGTGCCAGGGTTGCCAGGGCCATGCCCGCGGCGGCAAACAACCCACCCAGGACAATCACCAGCCGCGCACCCAGACGCTTGACGATGGTATCGCCCATCAGTCGGCCCGCGGTCATGGTCAAGGCAAACGCGGCATAACCCAGCCCGGCATAGGCATCGCCAATGCCTTTCTCGGAGGTCAGGAATACGGCGCTCCAGTCGAGCATTGCGCCTTCGGCCAGGAACACGGTAAAGCACAGCAAGCCGATAAAGAGCACCACGCCGTGGGGCACGGCAAACGCCGGACCGTTGCTTTCGCTGCCATAAGGCAGCAGGTGCGGAGCAGCCTTGAGCAGGGCTGCGAGGATCAATGCAATCACCACCACAATCGCCCACAGCGGCGTCAGGCCCAGCGCCAGCAGGGCGCTGACCCCGGCCGCACCGGCAATTCCGCCGACACTGAACAGCCCATGAAAACCCGACATCATGGTGCGCCCGCTGGCACGCTCGACGATCACGGCCTGCAAGTTGACGGTGGAGTCGACGGCGCCGAGCCCAGCGCCAAACAAGAACAGTGTGGCGATCAGTAGCGGTATGGCACTGACCGTCGCCAGCAGTGGCAGCGCGAGGCAGATCAACAGCGTGCCGCCCACCAGCACCCGGCGGCAGCCATAACGGCTGGCGAGGATGCCGGCAATGGGCATCGCCAGGATTGAGCCCGCGCCCAGGCACAGCAATAACAAGCCCAAAGTGGCCTCGTCCAGTCCCGCACGGGCTTTGGCGTAGGGCACCAGTGGCGCCCAGGCGGCGAGGCCAAAACCGGCGATGAAAAAGGCAATGCGGGTCGACATTTGTTCGAGGCGCCCCGGCACAAGGGGCATTTGGGTGGTGATGGCAGTCATGGTCATCCTTGGAAAACGGCTTTGGTGCGCTGCGGCGTAACATCCTTGCATATTTGCGGCCTGTGTCGCGAGGGCGCTGGCGTACGGCTTGGCGAGAGTGGTTGAATAGCGCGCTTGCTTATCCCACTGCCACTGGTGCGTATTTTATGGACAAGAATTCTGACTCCGCAGTGCTATTGCTCAACCCCGCCGGGCTGTATGACCCTGCGCCCAACGGTTACTCCCATGTTGCCCGTGTGGCCGCGAATGTGCGGCTGGTGTACACCGCCGGCCAGGGCGGCGAGAACGCCGACAGTGAGCTGTCGACGGACTTCGCCGAGCAGGTGCGCCAGGCCTTTGCCAACCTGCAGATCGCCCTGGCAGCGGCCGATGCGCAGATCAAGGACGTGGCCAAGATCACCGTATTGATCGTGGATCACAGCCTGGAGCGCTTGCAGATTCTGGGCGCCGAAGTGAAGCGGGTATGGGGGGAGCTGCCGGCCCCGGCCTGCACCTTGATCCCGGTGCCGCGTCTGGCGCTGGATGAGATGTTATTTGAGGTCGAGGCGGTAGCGGCGGTAGCCGTCTGAGAGATTGCCCTGTGGGAGCGGGCTTGCTCGCGATAGAAACGGCGCGGTTTACCTGATACACCGCATCGATCCAATCGCGAGCAAGCCCGCTCCCACAGGGACAATGTGGGGCGTTAAACCTGCAATAACCGCTCGCGCAGTTTGCCGATTTCGTCGCGCATTTGCGCTGCCGCCTCGAACTCGAGATCGCGGGCCAGGGCGTACATTTTTTCTTCCAGTTGGCGAATGCGCTTGCTGATCTCGCTGGGCGAGCGCAGCTCGTTCTCGTACTTGGCGTTTTCTTCCGCGGCCTTGGCCATGCCTTTGCGCTTTTTGCTGCGCGAACCCGGCACCACCGCACCCTCCATGATATCCGCGACATCCTTGAACACGCCTTTGGGCGTAATGCCGTTGGCGAGGTTGAAAGCGATCTGTTTCTCGCGCCGGCGTTCGGTCTCGCCAATGGCGCGTTCCATCGAGCCGGTGATGCGATCAGCGTACAGAATCGCCCGGCCATTGAGGTTACGCGCCGCCCGGCCAATGGTCTGGATCAACGAGCGTTCGGAGCGCAGGAAGCCCTCCTTGTCGGCGTCCAGGATCGCCACCAGCGACACCTCGGGCATGTCCAGCCCTTCACGCAGCAGGTTGATCCCCACCAGCACGTCAAATACGCCCAGGCGCAGATCGCGGATGATTTCGACGCGCTCCACGGTGTCGATATCCGAGTGCAGATAGCGTACCCGCACGCCATGGTCGGCCAGGTAATCGGTGAGGTCTTCGGACATGCGTTTGGTCAGGGTGGTGACCAGCACACGCTCTTCCAGCGCCACGCGCTTGGCAATCTCGGAGAGCAAATCGTCGACCTGGGTGAGGGCCGGACGCACTTCGATCTGCGGATCGACCAGGCCGGTGGGGCGCACCACCTGCTCGACCACGCGGCCCGAATGTTCGGCTTCGTAGTTGCCAGGGGTGGCGGAAACAAAAATGGTCTGCGGGCTGATGCGTTCCCATTCGTCAAAACGCATCGGCCGGTTGTCCAGTGCCGAGGGCAGGCGGAAGCCATATTCCACCAGGGTCTCTTTACGCGAACGGTCGCCTTTGTACATGGCGCCCACTTGCGGCACGCTGACGTGAGACTCGTCGATCACCAGCAGCGCGTCGGCCGGCAGGTAGTCGAACAGGGTCGGTGGCGGGGCCCCGGACTCGCGGCCCGAAAGGTAGCGCGAGTAGTTTTCGATGCCGTTGCAGTAACCCAGCTCCATGATCATTTCCAGATCGAAGCGGGTGCGCTGTTCCAGGCGCTGGGCCTCGACCAGCTTGTTGTTGGCCCGCAGGTATTCGAGCCGCTCCTTGAGTTCTTCCTTGATCCCTTCCACGGCGTCGAGCAGGGTTTCGCGCGGTGTCACATAGTGGCTCTTGGGGTAGAAGGTAAAGCGCGGCATCTTGCGGATGACTTCGCCGGTCAGCGGGTCAAAGGCACTGATGCTTTCGACTTCATCATCGAACAGTTCGATGCGCACCGCCTCCAGATCCGATTCGGCAGGATAGATGTCGATCACATCGCCGCGCACGCGGAAGGTGGCGCGGGCAAAGTCCATATCGTTGCGGGTGTATTGCAGATCGGCCAGGCGGCGCAGCAACTCGCGCTGGTCGAGCTTATCGCCACGGTCGACGTGCAACACCATCTTCAGATAGGTCTCGGGGCTGCCCAGGCCATAAATGCACGACACCGTGGTAACGATGATCGCGTCCTTGCGCTCCAGCAGGGCCTTGGTTGCGGACAGGCGCATCTGCTCGATATGGTCGTTGATCGAGGCATCCTTCTCGATAAAGGTATCGGAGGAGGGCACGTACGCTTCGGGCTGGTAGTAGTCATAGTACGAGACGAAGTACTCCACCGCGTTGTTCGGGAAGAATGACTTGAACTCGCCGTACAGCTGGGCAGCCAGGGTTTTATTGGGCGCCAGCACCAGGGTGGGGCGGTTCACATGGGCGATCACGTTGGCAATGCTGAACGTCTTGCCCGAACCGGTTACCCCGAGCAGGGTCTGGTGCGACAGGCCGGCTTCGATGCCTTCAATCATCTGGCGAATGGCTTCGGGTTGATCGCCTGCGGGCTTGAAGCGGGTAACAAGCTGAAAATCGGGCATGAAGGACCTCAGGGTTTGCTTCTATAAAAGCAGTAGCCTTTATAAGTGCATGCGACTCAGGCCGCAGGAAAAAACAGGATACGGCTAAATATGGAGGTCATGTCCGACTGTTTCAAGGTACAGCTCTGATACGGGCATATCGGCAAAGATTGCAATTAGACCAGTGGCCTGAAAATAAACTCAAATACTTGGGTAAAACCGGCAATAGGCTGTTGCCCGAATCCTGATCGGGCTTATACTTGCTCCCCGTTTGTGCACCGCTCTAGTGCAATCGGCTGGAGCGTTGTCACCCCCTCCATTCCCCATTCAGAGCCGCCGTAATAATGAGCCTGTTCTCCGCTGTCGAAATGGCACCACGCGATCCTATCCTGGGCCTCAACGAAGCATTCAACGCCGATACCCGTACCAGCAAAGTGAACCTGGGGGTTGGTGTTTACTGCAACGAAGAGGGACGAATTCCGCTCTTGCGTGCCGTTGTCGAAGCCGAAACGATCCGGGTTGCCCAGCACGCGTCGCGCGGTTATTTGCCGATCGATGGTATTGCCGCCTACGACCAGGCCGTGCAAAAGCTGTTGTTCGGTGCCGAGTCGCCGTTGCTGGCAGCTGGCCGGGTGATCACCACTCAAGCCGTTGGCGGTACGGGCGCGCTGAAAATCGGTGCTGACTTCCTTAAGCAACTGCAGCCAGGCGCAGTAGTCGCGATCAGCGATCCAAGCTGGGAAAACCACCGTGCACTGTTTGAAGCCGCCGGTTTTCCGGTGCAGAACTACCGTTACTACGACGCCGCCAGCCATGACGTCAACCGTTCCGGCATGCTCGAAGATCTGAATGCCTTGCCCGCCGGCTCCATTGTTGTGCTGCACGCTTGCTGCCACAACCCGACCGGTGTCGACCTGACCCCGGCCGACTGGCAGAACGTGCTGGACGTGGTCAAGGCCAAAGGCCTGATCCCGTTCCTGGACATGGCCTACCAGGGCTTTGGCGACGGCATCGACGAAGACGCAGCAGCAGTACGCCTGTTCGCCGGCTCGGGCCTGAGCTTCTTTGTTTCCAGCTCGTTCTCCAAGTCGTTTTCTCTGTACGGCGAGCGTGTCGGTGCACTGTCGATCATCACCGAATCGAAGGAAGAGAGCGCCCGTGTGCTGTCCCAGGTCAAGCGCGTGATCCGTACCAACTACTCCAACCCGCCGACTCACGGTGCAACCATTGCTGCAGCCGTGCTTAACAGCCCTGAGCTGCGTGCGATGTGGGAAGACGAGCTGGCAGAAATGCGTCTGCGCATTCGTGGCATGCGTCTGCAAATGGTTGAGCTGCTGTCGAAAAAGGCTCCTGGGCATGACTTCAGCTTTGTTGCACGTCAGCGTGGCATGTTCTCGTACTCCGGTCTGACCGTTGAACAAGTAACGCGTCTGCGTACCGAATTCGGTATTTATGCCCTTGATACCGGCCGAATCTGCGTGGCTTCTTTGAACCAGCGCAACATTGAGGCGGTAACCGACGCCATTGTTCAGGTCATCTGAATAATGCAGGGAGAAGTCAGCAAAAGTGTTGACTTCTCTTTTTATATCAGTAAGATAGACGCCATTCCGCGATAGCTCAGTTGGTAGAGCAAATGACTGTTAATCATTGGGTCCCTGGTTCGAGTCCAGGTCGTGGAGCCAGATAGTAAAAAAGCCGCTAGCGATAGCGGCTTTTTTTTGCCTGAAATTTGGCAAGGTCCAGATTCTCCCTCCTGGACCAGGACCTCAGCAAAACAATGGCTTATGGCCATTTTCCTACAACCTGAAACGTTTTTTTTAAGATGTTCGTCACGAATATCGCTATTCGATAATAAAAATCGTTTACCTATATCTGAGAATGATTATTATTGGCACCAGTGATGCCTCGCTAAAAGGACCTGTGTCAGTGATAAAAACTTCTCCGGTTTTTTCCCGGCTACAAGACGGGAAAGTTGTTTACGGCATGCTCAATTCCCTGCCTTCACCCATGCTTTGCGAGATGCTCGCGTTTGCCGGCTACGACTTTGTAATTCTTGATCTGGAGCACTTGCTGCGCTCCGAAGAAGACATCATGCATTGCGTTCGGGCATGTGAGGCCGCAGGTATTTCGCCCTGGCTGCGCATGGCGCAAGTGGACGAGAAATTGATCGGCAGGGCGCTGGACGCCGGTATCGAAACCATCGTGCTGTCACGCACCGAAAGCGCCGTACAGGTTCAGCGCGCCATTGAGGCGGCCTTTTTTCCGCCCCTGGGCAAGCGCGGCATGACCGGTGGGCGCATCACCGGCTTCGGTCGCCTGCCACTGCCCGAATACATCGATCTGGCCAACCGCCAGACCCCCATCATTCCCATGATCGAAAGCCGCGCCGGTGTTGACGCGCTGGGCGACATCCTGCAACTGGACGGGGTCGGCATGATCATGGAAGGCGCCCTGGACCTGGCCCTCGATCTCGGCCTGGGGCCTGATCCTCTCAATCCTCGGGTCTGGCAAACCCTGCAAGGCATGGCCGACGCCTGTCTTGGCGCCGGCGTCGCTTTTTGCGCCAACCCCCGCACCGTCGAACAGAACGCGCTATGGCGCGCCCGCGGCGTGCGCAGTTTTCTGGCCGGTGAAGACCGTGGCTTGCTGCATAACGCACTCAAAGCCCGCCTGCATTCTCTCCAACAGCAATAATGAGTCGACGTAGTCCAATGAAAACAATATCCCTACACTTTTCACTGAGCCTCATGACACTGGGTATTTGCCAGGCTGCCATGGCCGCCGATCAACAACCCCCCGGCCATAGCGTTGAGCTGGCGCCCATGACGATTGAGGGCGATGTACTGGGTGCCGCCAGCGATCAGGAAGTGCGTACCTATGCCGGGAGTCGCAGCGTCATCGATTCCAGCGACCTGAAAAAAGCCAGCACCCGTGGCCTGGATGATGCGCTGCAACGGGTTCCGGGCATCAAGATTTTCGACGAGACCGGCACCGGTGCGCTGCCCCAGATTTCGGTACGTGGGCTGTACGAGAGCCGCAGCGGACGCATCCAGGCCTTGTCGGACGGCATCCCGCTCGCGTTGGCACCCTACGGCCAGACCGGCCTGTCGCTGTTCCCAATGACCATGGCCACGGTCGACCGGGTTGATATCGTGCGCGGGGGCGCAGCGGTGCAATACGGTCCAAACAACGTCGGCGGGGTGATCAACTTCATCAGCAAGCCGATTCCCCGCGAATGGGAAACCACCCTGCAGGAGAAAACCACGTTCAATGCTGGCGGGCGCCAGTTGTGGGATACCTATCTGGGCACCGGCGGCTACCTGACCGACAACTTCGGGCTGCAACTGGACATCAATACCCTGAGCGGCGAATACGGGCGCGAACACTCTGATACCGATGTGCAGAACTACCGCCTGCGCGGCCAATGGAACATCGATGATGACCGGGATCTGAGTTTCGGCGTTCAGCATTACAAGGCCGACATGGACCTGGCCGGAGCCCTCAGCGTCAAGGACTACAAGGACGACCCGCGTCAGTCAACGCGCCCGCTGGACCGCTTCGAGGGTGACACGGATCGTGTGTGGGGCACTTACACCCAGCGTCTTGGCACCATGGGGCCGTTCGATTCGGTGGAGTTCAGCTGGACCAACTTTGCCCACAACAGCTACCGCAATTTCGTCGTAGGACTGCCGTTCACTCCGGACGGTACGGCCGTGACCAAGCAGGACGGCCCGCGTGACTTCAAGGTTTGGGGTTCGGAGCCGCGCATCAGCGCCACCATCGATGGCGACACCGTCGGCCAGACCTGGCTAATCGGTGCCCGCTATGTCAGCGAAGACATCAGTTACAAGGTCAACCGGCAGAGTCTGGCTACGGGTGTGACTGCACCGTTTCGCGACTGGAAATTCGATGACAGCGCCCGTGCCTTCTACATCAGCAACGCCATCAGCCTGCTTGATCATCGCCTGACCATCACCCCCGGCGCGCGCTATGAAAACGCGCGCATGAACTACAGCGATGGCATCACCGGGTTCGAGCGCGAGAACAAGTCTGAAGAATGGCTGCCGGGCCTGACCGTGGGTTACCAGGCCAACGACGCCTGGTATGTCTATGCCAACGCGCAGAAGTCCCTGCGTCCGCCTCAGGTTACGCAGATCGTCAAGGAAGGTGCGGTCGGTGCCGAGCTGGCCTGGAACTACGAGACTGGCGTGCGTTACACCCCGTGGGAGGGCATGCGTGTCGACTTCAACCTGTACCGCATCGACTTTGATGACCAGATTGTCTACAACGCCACCACCGACCGTTTCGACAACCTTGGCAGCACACGTCATCAGGGTTTCGAGACCGATATTTTCTGGACCCCGCAGGCCATGCGTGATCTGGACCTGCATGCCGGTTATGCCTACCTCGATGCCAAACAACGCAACGGCACTTACAAAGACAACGAAGTGCCGTACTCCTCGCGAAACCAGTTTATGGTGGATGCCCGCTACCGTTTTGCCGAGCACTGGACCTACAACCTCGACGGTCTTTACATCAGCAAGGCCTACACCGACGCTGCCAATACCCGCGAAGAAAACGCCTCTGCCAGCGTGGGTGAACTGCCTTCTTACTGGGTGTGGAACACGGCTATCGAACGTGAGTTCCCGCTGGCCGACAAGAGCATCCTGACCGCCTCGGCGGGCATCAGTAACCTGTTCAACCGCGAATACTATTTCCGAGGTATCGACACCAGCCCTTGGGGTCGTCAACCCGCGCCAGAGCGTTCGCTCACCTTAGGCGTCAATTACCGCTTCTAAACCGCGCACACGCGCTTTTGTAAATCAGTTGCCCATCCTGCGGGACGGGCAACTGTTGCCCCCAGGAAAGTGCCATGCAACGTCCATTCGTCATCCTTGCTCACGTCGCACACCCAGCCATTCTCGAGGGCTTTATGCCAGCCGCGCAGCAGCGCGGGCTGCCAATTGTGCTGATCACCGATCATGCTCAGGAACATCGTCGCCTGCTTGCCGGCTCGTCTCTTTCGCCGGACCGGCTGCAGGTGATCGAATGTGATGTATTCAACCCGCTGGCGGTCATCGAAACCCTCAATGGCCAGGGTTTGCGCCCGGTTGCCGTATTTTCCAACAGCGATCACCTGCAAACCGCGACAGCAGTCGTGGCGGAGGCGTTCGAGTGCCCCGGCAAGAACTGGCGGTTGTGCCATGCCGCCAAGAACAAGGCCGCCATGCGTGAGCGCATGCAGCGTCTGGGTCTGCCCGGGCCGTGGTTCCAGGTGCTTGCCTCGGGCTGCGCGTTGCCTGCTGATGCGCCATGGCCAGTGGTGGCCAAGCCCCGTGAAGGGGTGGCCAGCCTGGACGTGCGCTTGTGTCACAACGCCGCTGAACTGAGTGCTTACTGTGAACGGTTCTGGGAGCAGCAACCGGACCGTGCACTGCTGCTGGAGGCTTACCTGGAAGGGCCACTGTTCACCCTTGAGACCCTCGGTGACGGTCGTAGCCTGCAAGCCATTGGCGGCTTTGACGTAAGCCTTTCTGCGCCGCCCCATTTTGTCGAACTCGCTGCCCGCTGGAATGGCCCGCTAAGCAGCGCACAGCGTACCGCGGCGCTGGCGCAAGTGGCGGCATTCGGGGTCAATTTTGGCGTTTGTCACAGCGAATTCATCCTCACCGCACAAGGCCCGGTGCTGGTCGAGATCAACTATCGCAGTATCGGTGACGGCCGCGAGTTTTTGCTGGACCGGCTGCTGCCACAGGGCTGGTTTGACCGAATCGTTGCCCTGCATCTGGGGCAGGCGCTGGTCGACGCACAACCGGCTCGGGCCCAGGCAACCGTGCACTATCTGGTGGCCGAGCGTTCGGGGCGGCTGGATCAGGCCAGTGCCAGTTTCAATGTCGAATCCGCAGACCACTGGTGCGATTACCGGGCGCTGCAACATCCCGGCGACACGGTGACCATCAGCCACTCCAACAAGGACTACGTCGGCGTATTGCGCCTGATTGCCCCGGATGACGTGAGCCTGGATGCGCAATTGCATTCGACCCTCAACGACCTGAAATGGGTGGTGGCATGAACCTGCAACCAGAAGCTGCCGATCAGGCCTACATCACCCGCCGCATCATCGATTGCTGCCTGCGTGAAGATATCCGCGGAGTTGTCAGTCAGGGCCGGATCTGTCCGCTGCCCGAGGCGTTGCATCAGCTGCTTGCGCATCAATCCAGCGGCATCTGGCTGCGGATCACCGATCTGGCGGCTGACGAGTTGTGGCTGCCAGTGGTCAAGGCGTATCCGTTGCAGGATTGGAGTGTTACCGGCGATGCCTGGATCCGGGTATCGCGACAGCACCCGCCTGAGGTCCAGCGTGGCTACTCGCTCTGGCTTGGCCACCTGAGCCAGGGTCTGGACGCTGAAAGCCTGGGGTTGTTCGAGGCGTATCTGAAAGAGGCCGATTGCGCCACGCAACACCGGACCCTGTGCAAGCAGGCCGGTCAACGCAATGCCGTCGCGCTCGGCGATGTGATCGGGCTCCAGCACTGGTCGCAGCGCCTGTTGAAGATTGATCAGCTGGCCAGCTATCTGGACCACCCGTACTACCCGACTGCACGGGCCAAAAGCGGCTTCGATGACGCAGCCCTTGAACGCTATGCGCCGGAGTTTGCACCGCGTTTCAAACTCAACTGGCTGGCGATCCCCAAGCAGGCCATGACCCTCACCAGTGTGCAGCCGCCGCACTGGCCGGGTTTCGAGGAAGTAGGCTTGCCAGGCACTTTGCACAACAGCCACTCACTGCTGCCGGTGCATCCGTTGACCTGGGCTGTGCTTGAACAGTATGGCTTGCCTGAGGGCGCACTCAAGGCGCCACGCACGGCCATGCAGGTTGAGCCGACGCTGTCCGTGCGTACGGTGGTGTGCATTGATCAGCCCCATTGGCATATCAAATTACCGTTGCTGGTCACTACCCTGGGCGCGCGCAATCTGCGTCTGATCAAGCCGAGCACCCTGTACGACGGCCACTGGTTTGAAACCACCTTGCAGGCGCTCGCCAGGCGAGATCCGGAGTTGGGATCACGCTATTTGCACGTAGATGAACAACACGGCGGTCATGTCGCCCAAAGCCGTCATCTGGCCTATATCGTGCGCCGCTATCCGGCGGGGCTGGAGCACACCACACTGGTGCCGGTGGCTGCACTGGCCAGCCCTCTTGCGGGTGGGCGCCTGTTCCTCGAACAGCTGGTCGAGGGTTTTTATGCCGGCTCCCTGCAACACTGGCTCGACGACTACCTTGACCTGTTACTGCAGGTTCATCTACGGCTGTGGCTGCGATACGGCATCGCGCTTGAGGCCAACCAGCAGAACGCCGTGCTGATATTCGAACACGGCCGGCCAATGCGCCTGTTGATGAAGGACAACGACGCCGCGCGCCTTTGGCCGCAACGTTTCGCTGCAGCTTGTGCGGATCTGGCCGGGCTGCCAGCCGCCTTGCAGGATGAGCGCATTCGTGTCAACAGCAGTCAGCCTTTGGCCGAGATGTTCTGCACCATCACCCTGCAACTGAATATCGTCGCTATTTTGCAGGCCATTGCGGCAGCGGGGCTGGCGCCTCAAGCCAGCCTGTACGACACACTGCGCCGGCGCTTGAGCGGTTGTCTGCAGCAACTCGAAGCCGAAGGCATCAACTGTGACGACGCACGCCGCTGGTTGCTCGACAGCCCAAGGTTGCCGGTCAAGTACCTGCTCAGCGCCGGCAGCCTGTTCAGCAAGGCGCATTCCGGTGCAAGTGATATCAACAAGTTCTATGGCTACAGCGCGGCGAATTTCCTGCTGGAGGAGGTGCCATGCAGCGCCGTTTAATCGCCAGCGTCTTGTTGGGGCATTACCTGTCGGCCTTTACGGCGCTGGGGATTCCGCTGTATCTACCGCGCATCCTGGGCGACCTCGCGCCCGGCACGCCGGGATGGGCCATCGGCGTGCTGTTTGTCCTGCCAACCCTGTGCACCGCCCTGGCCGCGCCAGTATGGGGGCGCTGGGCCGATCGCAACGGTTGTCGTCTGTCGTTGCTGCGCGCCCATGCCGGGTTGTTCGCGGGTTTTCTGCTGGCAGGCTTGAGCCCCAATCTGACCGTGTTCGTGCTGGCATTGGTTATCCAGGGCACCTTCGGCGGAGCAATGGCGGCCTCCAACGCCTACCTGTCGACCCAGCTCAAGGGCTCCGGGCTGTCCCGCGCCCTGAACTGGACTCAGTATTCGGCACGGCTGGCAATGATCAGCGGCCCGATCCTGCTGGGGCTGCTGACCTCCCGGGGCTTGGGCATCAACCTTTACAGCTGGCTGGCGTGGTTGCCGCTGCTGGCTTTTGTTCTGGTGTTGGCACTGCCCAACGACAAGCCCGGGCATGCCCTGGACAGCAAACAAAAACCGCCGCCAGGCCAACTGCCAGCCGACATGGCGCGCCTGCTGGCGGTGCAGTTTCTGTTCAGCTTCGCCATGGTGGTCACCTTTCCCTACTTCATGCCATACGGTGAACAATTGGGGATAGGTAACGACACCTTGATCGGTGTGTTCTACAGCCTGCCGCATTTGGTTTATCTGCTGGCCTTGCCCTGGGTCCACAAGCATCAGGGCAACGTCCTGTTGCCGGGGCTGGCGCTGCTGGCGATCAGCAATGCGCTGCAATTCTGGAGCGTGCAGGCAGAGCCGTTGTTCGCCCTGCGTCTGCTCAGTGGCGCGGGCATGCTGCTCAGCTTTGTCGGGCTGCACCGCTGCCTTAGTCAGCGCAGCCGGCAAGGCAGTGCAGGGCGCCTGTTCGGCTGGTTTGACTCCAGCGGCAAATGGGCCGGTACCGCTGCCGGTGTTACGGCTGCTCTGGTCACTCAGACCTGCGGCATTGCATCCCCCTTTCTGGTTGCCTGCCTGGCTGCCATGGCCGCCATGGTCATGGCGCGCCCTCTAATGATCACTTCCCGGGAGATTCCGGCATGACGTTCGTTCCCAATACCTTGTCCCTGAATGACCATGCCCTTGATGGTGAAGCCCAGCGCCATGCCATCGAGTGCCTGCTCAATTGCTATTTGCGCGAATATGCATTGCCGCGCAACGAAGCCGATCTGAACTACCAGGCACAGGATGTGCCGATGAGCCTGCGTCAGGCCGGCGCTCGTTGCATCAGCATCCGCCTGCCGGCCGGCCGTTTGGTGGTGCGCATCGACAGCGCCAGCCTGCTGGGCCGCTGTCATTACATCGGCGCGCCTTATTTCAAGGGCAACCAGCAGGGCTGGCGGCCACTGGAGGCCCAGGAACTGGCCAGCCTTCTGTGTACGCCACTGAGCGGTGCCGGGCGTGTCGGCGAGATGCTGCAACAGTTCGCCAACAGCCTGCAGATCACCCGGGCCTTCCTGCGTCATTCTCGTCCGGCCAACGAAGCTGCCGACAGCCTGCTGGCATCCGAGCAGCATCAGCTCTGGGGGCATGCCCTGCACCCGACACCGAAAAGCCGCGAGGGTATTTCCCAGAACGATTTGCTGGCCTGCTCGCCTGAGGTCGGGGCGTGTTTTCAGTTGCACTGGTTCAAGATCGACCCGGCGCTGTTTCGCCATCAGGGTGAGGACCCGCGCAGTACCCTGCAGCAACTGTCGGGGCGCGACGACGCCTATCCGTGTCACCCCTGGGAAGTCGCCCGCATACTGGCCGATCCGCTGGTGCAGCGGGCGCAACAGCAGGGTCTGATCGAATACCTTGGCCCTCTGGGTCAGGCCATGTTCCCGACCTCGTCGGTGCGTACGCTCTACCACCCGCAACTGGCTTATTTCATGAAGTTCTCGATGCATGTGCGGCTGACCAATTGCGTACGCAAGAATGCCTGGTATGAGCTGGACAGTGCCGTGGCCCTGACTCATCTGCTCCGGCCGGTCATGAGCGAGCTGGCAATCCGGCAACCGGACTTTTTGCTGATGCCCGAGCCCGCAGCCTCCAGCCTTGATCTCGGTGCTTTGGGTACGCTGGAGCAGGCCCGCGAAGTCACCGAATGCTTCGGTATCGTTTACCGGGAAAACCTGTCCATGGCCGATCGCGGGGCGTATCAGCCGCAGGTGGCAATGGCGCTGTTTACCTGGGACTTGCAAGGTCGCAGTGTCTGTCGTCACCAGGTTCGACGTTATGCCGACATCACCGGCCTGGGCATTGAGCAGGCCACGCTCAACTGGCTGGATGCCTATGCCGCGAAAATGCTCGGCGGCGTGCTGCACTGCCTGTTCCGTCAGGGGGTGGCGCTGGAGCCGCATTTACAAAACACGGTTGTCGGCTTTGCTCAGGACGGCTTGCCGAACCGGGTGTGGATCCGCGATCTGGAGGGCACCAAGCTGGTTCCTGAAATCTGGCCGGCAGAACGCTTGAGCGCGCTCGACGAGCGTACCCGCAACTCGGTGTACTACAGCGCGCAAAAGGCCTGGCAGCGGGTGGCTTACTGTGCGCTGGTGAATAATCTGGGCGAGGCGATTTTTCATCTGGCCAATGGTAGCGATGCTCTGGAACAACAGTTGTGGACGCGCACCGGCGAGCTGTTGCACGAACAGTGCGCGCTTCTCGGTCATCCGCAGCAGCTGCGCGAGTTGTGCGCCGGTGCGCCATTCCCCGGCAAGGAAAACTTTATGACCCGTCTGATGATGCGCGCCGATCGCGAAGCGGGTTACACCCAGCTGCCCAGCCCGTTGGCGTTTATTGCAAAGAGTAAGTGCGCATGACTCTTCCTGTCGCTGTTACCCGCTGTATCGATCAGCTCAAGGCTGAACACGAGGGGCCATTGTGTGCCTATGTCTACGACTTGCCTGCCCTTGAACAGCATATAAAGGCAATGCGCGCCGTGCTGCCCGTTAACTGCGAATTGTTCTATGCCGCCAAGGCCAACCCGGAGGCGCGGGTGTTGAAAACCCTTGCACCGTGGGTAGACGGTTTCGAAGCGGCCTCGGGCGGGGAGCTGACCTGGCTACATGAGCAGTGCCCCGACGAGCCACTGATCTTTGGCGGCCCGGGCAAGCTTGATCGTGAACTGGATATCGCCATGCAGTACAGCATCTCGGCGTTTCATGTAGAGAGCGTGACCGAGCTTCGCAGTCTGGCGCGCATCGCTCGCCAGCGTGGCGTGAGGGCTGCGCTGATGTTGCGCTTGAACCTCAAGCTGACGCAGGCACCGCAGAGCAGGCTGGTCATGGGCGGCAAGCCCACGCCGTTCGGGCTGGACGAGCAGGGGCTGGCAAGTGCACTGCAATTGTTGCGCGAAGAGCCGTCTCTGGAGCTCAAGGGGCTGCACTTTCATATGCTGTCACACCAGCTGGATGTCGATGCGCACCTTGAGTTGATACGCAGCTACTTCCTGACTTTCCGCCAGTTGTGTGTCGACCACGACCTGCAACTGCCCGTGCTGAATGTCGGAGGCGGCATGGGCATCAACTACCAGAACCCGGCGCAGTCGTTCGACTGGCCAAGGTTTTGTCAGGGGCTCAAGGGGCTGGTTGATGAGTTCGGCATGGGCGCGACCCGAATCCGCTTCGAAATTGGTCGCTTTATCAGCGCAGCCTGCGGCTATTACGTCATGCAGGTGCTGGATATCAAAAGCAGCCACGGCGAGTTTTTTGCCATTGGTCGAGGCGGCACTCATCATTTCCGCACGCCTGCAGCGCAAGACCATAACCATCCGTTCACGGTTATGCGGGGCACAAATCCCCCGCAGATAAGCGGTCAGGACGTCACCCTGGTAGGCCAGTTGTGCACGCCCAAGGATGTGCTGGCCAGGCAGCAACCTGTTGCGCAACTGGCGATTGGTGACCTGCTGGTGTTTAGCCTGGCGGGTGCCTATGCCTGGAATATCTCGCACCAGAACTTCCTGATGCACGAACCGCCTCTGAAGGTGTTTATCGACGGGTGATGCCATGGAGTTGCCAGCCAGGGTGCCGGCAACTCCATCCTTGGCAATCAGCCATCCACGCTGATTCCTGGTATGCATCGAACTCTATAAAGAGCTCGGTTATCAGGAAACCCACAGGGCCACGCAATACGGCTTTGCCCGGGTTTTCATGCGCAAGCTGCTTCAAGCCCAAGCCGGATACTGAACAGCCCATAATGATGCAGGCTGTTCAGTTGAAGTCATCACCCAGGTCGGCCAGGGCTTTACTCCCCCAGTAAAGCCCTGTTGAGAAAGTCATATCCCAATTTGATCGATGGCACGCTGATGCAAATGAAGATGATGCCGAACTGCCAGTGAACAATCTTGCCCTGGGCCTCCAGCGCAGTAATTGACGAGCGCAGTTCGAGGCCTTGTTCCTTGACGGATGACCTGAGCTCTACACCTTGCTCCCTTATCAGAACGCGCAGTTCAGCGCCCAATTCTGAAATGGAGGCTTTCAGGTGCCGTTCGGTTTGCCCCAGGTCTGATTTGGAGGCGAGATCTTTCACTTCATTCTCCCAGGCTTCGACAACGGCTTTAGTTTTACCTGAAGGCATACTGATGGATGTCAGCGCGTCGTAAAGGGTAATGGATGATTTCATATTGTCTCCTGCGATTGGCAAGTGACGTCGGGCCGCCATCTGACGCCTGACTCCTGTCACTGTGAGGGCGATTCACTCCTTGCCTGAGATTCTACTTTTATCCCGAATCAATACAGTCAGACCTTTCTTAGCGTTGCGTCAGTCGCGGTGGTATTTCTGGTGACCGATTATGATTACGAGTAGAGCAGCATCGTGCTGGCGCAAAAAAGCCTGCAGTCAGCAGGCTCTTTGCATGAGTCAGGTTGCAGCACGCAGCATCAGCGTGGCGTCGGTTGCACCACCGGCTGTGGCGTCATCTGCGGAGCGTTGTGAGCAGGCAGCATTTCCCAGGCATCACGGGGCTCGTCCAGATCTCGGTTGAGGGTTTCCGGGGTCTTGAAGGTGGTGTACAGGGTGATCAGCGTCAGCAGCGACAGGTAGCAGGCAATCGGCAACCAGGCGCCGATACCGGCGCTGGCATCGCCATCGTGACTGGCCACGACCAGAGCGATCAGCCCGGCGCCAATCAAGGGCGCAATACCGCCAGCAATCACCGCCGAGGCTTCCCGGGCAATGGATACGCCCATATAGCGGTGGCGCGAGCCGAACAGTTCAGGCATCAGCGCCGCCTGGGTGCCGAACATGCCCCAGGTGCCGATGCCCAGCGCGATAGAGATAGCAATAATGCTCGCGATCACATTGCCCTGGCTCAGTATCCACCATACCGGGAACGCCAGTGCCAGTTGCAGCAGCGCAAAGGCCCGGTACACCACTACACGGCCAAAACGGTCGCTGAGTTTACCGGCAATCGGCACGGTCAGAGCACCCAGGCTGGCGGCGCAGATCAAGGTGAGCACGCCCACCGGCCCTTGCAGGCCGACCACACCAACGATGTAACTCACCGCCAGGGCCTGATAAATCGAAGACCCGCCGTTTTCTCCCAGGCGTAGGCCAATGCCCAGCAGCAGCGTCGGTTTTGAGTGTTTCATCGCACTTTTTAGCGGATTGTCGCAGACGCGCTTGAGGGCCTTGAGGCGGATAAAGGTCGGCGACTCCTTGAGCGACAGGCGCATGTAAAGGCCCAGGGCGACGATCACCACGCTGCTGAAGAACGGTATGCGCCACAACCCGCTTTCGAGCACGTTGTCACTGCTGCTGATAACCATGAAGTACACCAGCGCGGCAAGGATGGTGCCCAGTTGAATGCCAAGGAAGGGCAGGGCAGCGTAAAAACCGCGTCGGCCCGGGGGTGCATACTCGGTCATCATCACTGCCGCGCCGGCCTGTTCGGCACCTGCACCGAGGCCCTGGAGCAAACGCAGCACCACCAGCAGCACCGGGGCCAGGTAGCCGACTTGATCAAACGTGGGCAGGGCACCGATCAGGGTGCTGGAAATACCCATCAGCAACACCGTGGAGGTGAGCACGAACTTGCGTCCCACGCGGTCACCGATCATGCCGAACAGCACACCACCCAATGGCCTTATCGCGAAGCCCAGGAAGTAGGTGCCGAAGCTGGCAATCAGGCTCATGGTGCGGGTTTGTTCAGGAAAGAACAGCGGCCCGAAAATCAGCGCCGCTGCCAGGGTGTAGAGGGCAAAGTCGTAGTATTCCAGCGCACTGCCCAGGGAGCAGGCCCAGGCAGCGCGGTGCAGGTCTTTTTTGTGTTCCGGGCTTTCGGGGACCAATTCAATATCAGATGAAGCATGATCGTGAGTCATGTTGGTACCTTCTGGTAGGCGCCTTTACGGCATCTTGTTATCGATAGGCAGCAGGATTTCTTACAATTTCAACCTCTGGATTTCATCGAGCATGGCCTGCTCCATGATGTCGATGGGGGCCTCCATGCCGGTGTACAACTCGATTTGCCGGCAGGCCTGCTGCACCAGCATGCGTGTGCCGGACACGGTGCGGCAGCCCAGCGCGGCGGCTTGCAGAAGCAAGGCGGTACGCACGGGCATAAAGGCTACATCCATGACGATCAGATGGCTGGCCAGCAGCCCGTCCAGCGGGTTGCTGTCGGGCTGCTTGAAGCCCACGCTGGTGGCATTGATCACGATGTCGAAATCCCGGGCTGCGAAGGCCTCGACACTGCCGCCCCAGTGCGCGCCCAGGTCTGTGCTCAGGGCCTTGCCCCGTTCGCTGCTGCGGTTAAACACCGTGACCTGGGCTGCTGCTTGCAGGCAGCCAAAGACCACGGCCCGCGCTGCGCCTCCGGCGCCAATTACGGCAATGCGCTGGTTGTTGAGTTCGCAGACTTCCTGCAGGGCGCGTACTGCACCGAGGTAGTCGGTGTTGTAGCCGGTGAGAACGCCGTCGATGTTATTGATGGTGTTGACCGCGCCAATGACCAGCGCGGCTTCATCGATCGCGTCCAGATGCTCCATCACGACGGTTTTGTAGGGCATGGACACGTTCATGCCGCGCACACCCAATGCGCGGATGGCCGCGACGCCCGCCACCGGGTCCTCGATGCCGAAGCAGACGAAGGTGTAGTCCAGGCCCAGGGCCGCGTAGGCCGCATTGTGGATTTTCGCAGAGAGAGAAAAGGGCGAGCCCATGATCGAACCGCACAGGGTTGGCAGGGACTGGGGCATGCGTGCCTCCTAGTATTGGATTTATGAGTGGGGCAATAAGCCCACTTTCAACCCCTGCAGCGCAGTGTGCCAATCGTATATGGTGATGCCGTGATCACGGATGCTGATCACCAGCTGAGACTTGATGATTGGCGATGACTGCAGCACATTGTGCTTCTCCCGGTGTTATGGTGCTGAATCCTTCCTGCCAACGGATTTGTTGTGATGACTACACCGCGTGCTGCTGTCGGCCCGATCAAGGCCGTGATTTTCGATATGGACGGGTTATTGCTGGATACTGAGGGTATTTACACCGAAGTCACGCAGATCATCGCCGAACGCTACGGTCGCACCTATGACTGGAGCATCAAGCAGCACATCATCGGCCGTGGCGCCCTGGACCTGGCAGAATTTCTGGTCAAGGCGCTGGAATTACCGATCACCGCGCAGGAATTTCTGGTTGTCCGCGAGCCGTTGCTAAAAGAACGCTTCCCCAAAGCCACGGGCATGCCGGGTGCCGAGGCGCTGGTGCGCCATCTCAAGGCCCACAAGGTGCCAATTGCCGTGGGCACCAGTTCATCGCAACATTCCTTTGCCCACAAAACCACCTTGCATGGTGAGTGGTTTGAGCTGTTCGACACCATTGTCACCGCTGACGACCCTGAAGTGGGGGCAGCCAAGCCTGCACCGGATATCTTCCTGACGGCGGCACGGCGCCTGGGTGTTGCGCCCGAGCACTGCCTGGTATTCGAAGATTCGCCTTTCGGGGTAACGGCTGCCAAAGCCGCCAACATGACTGCGATTGCCGTACCTGATGTAGCCATGGCCGACAGCAAGTACACGCATGCCGACCTGATCATCCGCCAGCTGGCCGACTTTGATCTGGCGGCTTATGGTTTGCCGCCGATGCGATAAGTGCTAGCCAGATCCCTTACACGCGATTATTGCACCGGCAGTTTTTCCAGTGCCGCACGCAATTCGTCGGCGCTGGAAAACTCTTGCTGTGACATTAGTTTGCCACTATCCAGTTGCAGCCACAGTACCTTGTCTTCGGCACCGGGGTACTGGGCGGCAACAGCCCCGTCGCGGTCAAGCACAACACGGTAGCTGTAGTCACGCATGGCCGGGATGGCGATAAATTTGCCGATCAGCGAGGGCATGCGCTGCACATCGGCGAGAAACACCACATTGCGTGCTTCCAGGTAGCCCTTGGCCTGGTTTTCCAGCGCAGCCTTGACCAGCTTGGAGCCGTCCATGTTGCGCGCCACCAGTAGCACGCGGGTTTTTTCGTCCAGCGTGTAGGCCTGGTCATGCTGGTCGTTCAGGGTCCATGGCGTCAGGCGCTCACCGATATTCGCGGCCTGGGCCAGCATGGAAAACGCGCTCAACAACAGCACAAGTGCAATTCTCACCGTTTGATACCCCTTCAGTTAATGGTTCTGGCCTGACAGGTTTCAGGTATGGCCGGTATGGTATCCCACAGCACAAGGTAAAAGGTCTGAGACGCATTTAGCTACAAATTGCTCTATGGTTAAGCGCTACCGGCCCAAGGAAACGCCAAGATGACGCGTCTGACAGCGAAAGACTTTGCCCCTGAATTACTTGAGCTTTATGACTACTACGCCCACGGCAAGATCAACCGTCGCGAGTTTCTTGACCGTGCTGCTGTATTCGCCCTGGGCACCACTGCGTTATCGGTGCTGACGGCGTTGAGCCCAGACTACGCACTCGCCGAGCAGGTCTCCTTTACCGACCCGGATATCATTGCCGAGTACATCATGTACCCATCGCCCAGGGGCAACGGCCAGGTGCGCGGTTATCTGGTGCGGCCAGCCAAGGCAGCGGGCAAGCTGCCAGCCGTGGTGGTGGTGCATGAGAACCGTGGGCTGAATCCTTACATCGAAGATGTTGCCAGGCGCCTGGGCAAGGCGGGATATATCGCTCTGGCACCCGATGGCCTGACGTCAGTGGGCGGATATCCCGGCAATGATGAGCAAGGCCTGGCGTTGCAGCAAAAAGTCGACCCTGCCAGGCTGATGAATGACTTCTTCGCGGCGGTGGAGTGGTTGATGCAGCATGATGCCAGTACCGGCAAAGTTGGGATTACCGGGTTCTGCTATGGCGGCGGGGTGGCCAATGCGGCGGCAGTGGCCTACCCGGAGCTGGGAGCTGCAGTGTCGTTTTACGGGCGCCAGCCCGGTGCAGACGAGGTCGCCCGTATCCAGGCACCGTTGATGCTGCACTACGCCGGGCTGGATACACGGATCAATGACGGCTGGCCAGCTTTTGAGCAGGCGTTGAACAGCAACGGTAAAGTCCATGAAGCGCATATCTACCCGGGAGTGAATCACGGCTTTCATAACGACTCGACGCCTCGCTACGATGAAGCCGCGGCTACTCTGGCCTGGAACAGGACCCTGGGCTGGTTCGGCAAGTATCTGGCGTAGCGGGCTTAGCCGTTCTTCTTGCGCAGGCTCTTGAGCCGAGCGCTGGCGCGCTGCACGGCGGCCATTTTTTCCGGGCGCTTCATGCCCCGCCACTTGCGGATATCTTCCCGGGTTCGACCGCAGCTCACGCAGAGCTCACCACTTAACTGGCAAACTGCAATGCACGGGTTTTCAATGTCTTTTGCCACAGTTCAACTGCGTCCGGTCTGTTTTTGCGCCAGGCGCTTGGGCCAGTTGCCGCCACAACTGCGCTGGCACTCTTCTTCTGAATCGAAGAATACATGGGCCGAGCCGTTACGCACCTTTACACCGGCATCCGCCAGCGCCTGGGCCGTCAGCTCACCCATATAGCGCGCCTCGCCATCGGCCAGGGCGAAGTCTTTGCTGGCTTGCGTATCGAACACCCAGACCACCTTCAGGCTGGCCGGGAAGGCCTCGTAGTCAACAACATGGGTCAACCAGGCAAACCCCGGGATCTGTGATTTGGCCGTTTCGCAGGCCTCGGTCAGGGAGGTGATCAGGCGACGTTCGATCTGTGCCTGGGTGCGTTTGCTTAAAGACATGGGTGAATCCTGTTGATAGGCGGGGCAAAGGCACGATTATACCTGAGCGCGGGGCTTGGCTACTGCTGCTTCGCCCAGAGTGCCACCTGAGGTAGAATGTCGCGGTAAGTCGGCTGGCCGCCCTGGAGCGTCATGCCCACGCAGGTTCCCCGGAAGGAGCCGCGAGCAGGCCGGACATCAAGGGAGTCACATCCGCTGTACCCAAAATGTTACCCAAGTAGCTGAAGCCAAGACCAACAAGAGATCAGCGCCCAAGGTACATGAAGTGAGGTCTGTAACGTGCACAGGCCTTATATGTCTGCCCGTTCGGGGCTTGAAGCTGGCTCGATTGCAGGTGACCGTCTGTAGTGGGTCAGGCAAATTCAGGCACCGAGTGCCGGGCAGATGGCGTTTTATCTTAGGTACTACAACATGTTAAAAAAAATGAACAAGGGGCTACTGGGCCTGGCGCTGACCATGGGGATTACCTCCGTGCATGCGGCAGAACCTAAACACGTGGATGTACTGCTGATCGGCGGCGGCATCATGAGCGCTACTCTGGGTGTATGGCTCAACGAGCTGGAACCCGGCATGTCC
Organism: Pseudomonas sp. WS 5051; assembly: GCF_012985715.1. NCBI lineage: Bacteria > Pseudomonadati > Pseudomonadota > Gammaproteobacteria > Pseudomonadales > Pseudomonadaceae > Pseudomonas > Pseudomonas sp. WS 5051. The sequence goes on along the minus strand of NZ_JAAQWV010000013.1, from coordinate 56,768 downwards.
ATGGAGATGATTGAACGTCTCGATGGCGTTGCCCTGGAAAGCTCCAACGGCTGGAACAACGCAGGTACCGGTCACTCCGCCCTGGCTGAGCTGAACTACACGCCGGAAGACAAGAACGGCAACGTTGAAATCCCGAAGGCCATTGAAATCAATGAAGCTTTCCAGGTATCGCGTCAGTTCTGGTCGTGGCAGGTCAAGAACGGCGTACTGAAAGATCCGCGCTCGTTTATCAACTCCACGCCGCACATGAGTTTTGTGTGGGGCGATGACAACATCAAGTTCTTGAAAAAGCGCTATGAAGCCCTGCAGGCCAGCCCTCTGTTCGCGGGCATGCAGTACTCCGAAGATCCAGTGCAGATCAAGAAGTGGGTTCCGTTGATGATGGAAGGGCGCGATCCCAACCAGAAAATCGCGGCCACCTGGTCTCCGATCGGTACTGACGTGAATTTCGGCGAAATCACACGCCAGTTCGCGGCTTACCTGCAAACCAAGCCTAACTTCTCGCTGAAACTGTCGAGCGAAGTTGAAGACATCAAGCGCAATGAAGATGGTTCGTGGCGCGTGGTGTACAAAAACCTGAAAGATGGCAGCAAAACCGAAACTGACGCCAAGTTCGTCTTTATCGGCGCTGGCGGCGGTGCCCTGCACCTGCTGCAGAAGTCCGGCATTCCTGAAGCCAAGGAATACGCAGGCTTCCCGGTTGGCGGCTCGTTCCTGGTAACCGATAACCCGACTGTTGCCGAGCAGCATCTGGCCAAGGCCTACGGCAAGGCTTCGGTTGGTGCGCCACCGATGTCGGTTCCGCACCTGGACACCCGCGTGCTGGATGGCAAGCGCGTTATCCTGTTTGGCCCGTTCGCGACTTTCTCGACCAAGTTCCTGAAAGAAGGTTCGTACTTCGACCTGCTGACCAGCACCACCCCGCACAACATCTGGCCAATGACCAAAGTGGGTATCGAACAGTACCCACTGGTTGAATACCTGGCCGGCCAGCTGATGCTGTCGGACGAAGACCGCTTCAATGCGTTGAAAGAGTACTTCCCGAACGCCAAGTCCGAAGACTGGCGCCTGTGGCAGGCCGGTCAGCGCGTGCAGATCATCAAGCGTGACGAAGAGAAGGGCGGCGTGCTGAAACTCGGTACCGAGATTGTCAGCGCCAAAGATGGCAGCATCGCCGGTCTGCTGGGCGCATCCCCGGGTGCCTCCACGGCTGCACCGATCATGCTCACCGTGCTTGAAACCGTGTTCAAGGACAAGGTTGCAACACCGGAGTGGCAAGCGAAGCTGCACCAGATCGTGCCGAGCTATGGCACCAAGCTGAACGGCGATCCTGATCGCGTTGCCCAAGAGTGGGCCTACACGGCTGAAGTCCTGCAATTGACTCCACCACCGGCGATCCCGGCGGCAACTCACACTGCAACGCCTGCTACGGAGCCGGCAAAGCCTGCTCCAAGCAACCCAGCGGCTGACATGGCGCTGTAAAAAAACGGCCCCACCCGACGCTGCTCGGGTGGGGCTGCTTTATCTCGCGTTACCGCCTCGCTCAACCCCTTCGCAATACCTCACTGCGTCCCGAACAGGGCCGTCCAGTAAATCCCTGCATCACTTTTTGGGTCTACCGCGTAGGCTGCGCCCAGCTCGCGAAACCCCGGATTCATCACGTTGGCGCAATGACCAGGGCTGGCCAGCCAGCCGTCGACCAGCTTGCGAGTGGTGTCCTGCCCGGCGGCGATATTTTCACCGATCTGCTGCGCGATATAGCCCGCCAGTTCAGCGCGATCCCCCGGGGTGCTGCCATCGCGGCCCTTGTGATCGAAGTAGTTATTGTTGGCCATGTCCCGTGAATGACTCTCGGCAGCGCTAGCCAGGGTGGTGTTCCAGGTCAGGGGCGCGGCAGGGCCGAAGGCCTGGGTGCCGCATTGGCGGGGTTGGTTACGGGCGCTGTTGAGCATCTCGAGGACCTTCTGGCCTTCGGCCTGCCAGTCTCCCAGGCGTGCCGCCAGCAGCGGACGGGCCAGAACGATGCGCCAGTCACGCTGGTCGTGGCTGACGCCGATATCGACAAATTGCGGGTCCAGCACCACGCGGCAAAAGCTTTCCTGGACGGCTTTCATGGCGGCCTGGGCGTCACGGGGGCCGGACAGGTTGATCGCCTGTACGTTGACCATCGGGTATGCCGCCTGTGCCAGGGCTTGCTGCAAATCGCCAAAACTGCTGGCCGGCAGCACCAGGCGGGTGTCGGCCGACAGTGGCGGCAACTCTTGCGAGGCCTGCCCTGCGCACAATTGAATCTGGCTGCGGTAAGCATTGATCGAGTCGATCAGTTGCGATTCTTCGCTGGCCACGGCGCCAGCGCTGAACACCAGACTCAGTGTCAAGGCCCCGAGACGGGGCAGGGTGAAGTGAGCGCGCATACGGGTTCCCTCTTAACGGAGTGCAACCATGATGCGTTATTTGGCCCCTTTAGTCTTTTGCCAGGGCCACAAAGGCTTTGGCCCGGGCAGTCAGTTGATCGATCTGGCGATCACGTTTCTTCTCGGCGTCGAGCATGGCCTTTTTGCCGTTGCGTTGCAGCAGGTAGGTATGGATCTGGCGCACTTCGGTGGACTGGTAGATCGCGGCGACGTCGAGCACGGCCATCAGGCCGTCGCTGCTATGGTCACGGGTGTTCATCAGCACTTGCGGGCCGCGGGTACCGATGACTTGCAGCCCCATTGCCTCGAATTCCGCAACCTTGGTCACACTGCAAGTCAGCTCGGTGTGAGGGTAGCGGCGCACGACTTCCTCGAGCATCGAACGGGTCACCCCCAGATGGCGGTGGCTGGCCAGCTCGGCCATATAGGCAATGCCGCAGGCCTGGGGGTCGTCCTTGAAAGGCAGGTACAAGGCGAAGCCCGTTACTTTTTCCGGGTCCTGGGCATCGGTGGCGACAATCAGCTCGACCGCAATGCCTTTGGTGCCGTCGAGTGCCTGCAGGTACAGATGCACTTCAAAGCCGATGGCGTACTGATAAATGCTGTACAGCAGATTGCTCGGGGCGATTTCCATCGCACTGATATCGCTCAGGTGATCGACCACGAGCTGCAGGATCTGGCTGTTGATCGGTTCGCTGACCGGGGAATCGTAATGGCTGAGGGTGGTCATGGGGATGGTTTCTATAGTGTGCCGCAGCACAATTCGTAGCAGCTGCCGAAGGCTGCGTCCGATTGCGAAGCGATCGTAAATGCGCAGTGCAAGGTTTATCTGGATAATCGCGGTGGCTGATTTTACGGCGGCTTCGCCGCCGGACGCAGCCTTCGGCAGCTGCTACAAAATCAAAATCAGCTTCGCCGAGCTCAGCGCTGGCTCAACCAGAAGTCATGCAGCGCCCGGGCCGCAGGGGCAATGGCGGCAACGCTTTGCTGGTGGGCGGCAACGTCGAGGTCGTCGGGCAGTTCGAAGTTGTCCTGCTCGGCGCAGTCGGCGATGGCCTGGAGCAAGCGTGCTTGCGGCGCCGGAAGTGCTGGCCAGTTGCTGATGGCCACCGCACGGGTGTAACCAAAACACCATTCTTCCGCCAGGGTTACATCCTGGCCCAGATGTTCGGTCTGCTCGAAACGCGGAATAAATGCGCTGCTGTCCTCAGCCAGTTGCCGGGCCAGGGTATTGATATGGCGAACGCTCAGTTCGATGAACTGTTTGGCTTCCTCAGGGTTTTCCCAGGCCGGGTTCTGACCGCCCCAGATTGCCGGGAACCAGTCGGCGATATCGACCTGAGTCGGGCTTGAAACCAGTGCGGTGAAATAACCGTCGAGCTCCGAAGGGTTGAGCACGGAGTGATCGTCGCCGTATTTGAGCAGCGTGTTTTCGATCACGTCAAAGTCGCTGGCGTTCAGGGGTTGCGATTGCATGTTCGGGCTCCTTGGTGTGGCGGCAAAACGGGGGGTCTGCGGCAGACTCAGTCCACCGAAACAATAGACTCGAGTTCAAAGTATTTAAAGCCAGCCTTGGCCAGGGCTTTTTTCGCCTCTTGCTCGGCGTTGAATCGGCTCAAATCCTTGGAGTCATGGACAAACAGGCTTTCATCGCCGTCAAACACCTTGGTCACCCGCATGGTGACGCGCAGGACAGGCCCGCTGCGCTTTTTCGGCACAGGTGATGGCGCTTTGGCAGGTGCCGCAGCTTTTTTCGGAGCAGGGATGGTTTTGGCAGGAGCCGGTTCAACTTCAGGTTGAACCGGGGCAGCAGGCAGATCAAGGCCGAGCGCTCTGCGCATGTCGTCCTCGGTGAATCCGGCACTCATTGGTATGACTCAGTTAATTTAAAAGACGCGCTTATAGGGCAGAGATTCGGGTTATGGCAAGCGAATTTGTTCATATGCCGCAAAATATGACCTTTTCCGGGGTTAAAGCCCTTGTTCAGAGCCGATTCAGGGGTCGCTAAACAAGCCGTGACCATCCAGCAGTTTCCAGGCAATTTCAGGTCGTTTCTCCAGCGCCCGGCGGATGGCGGCCGGGATTGCCTGTCGGGTTTTTCGGCACAGGCCCGGTTGCTCGGCGAGGTGTATCGCAATGCCTCGCATGGTACGCACTTCTGTGACGCCGGGGTCGATCAGTACTTCAATGCCCAGTTGCTCGTGCATGCGGCGCTGCATATGTTCAAGATCGTCGAAGCTTTTCAGGTTTTCCAGCCGCTCGATCAGCACTTTCTCGGCCTGACGCGTGAGGTTGAGGATGCGCAGGTCGGTGCCAGGTGTCGCCAACAGTTGCTCCCGCTCGCAGATGCAGGCGCCGGGTGGGCAGGGTGAGCGCAGCGACGCAGAAGAAGTCATCAGGCTCAGCATAGCTGCCCCGGGATTTAGTCGTCCAGACGCAGGGCCATGATCACGGTGCGCTCGTCCCCATGGAACTCGTCGCGTACTTTCGCAAAGCCCAGTTGCGCGTAGAAGGACTCGGCCGTAAGCGAGGAGGGTACCCGCAGCTCTTGAATCTGCGCAACAATGGCCGCCTCCTTGATGCGTGCCATCAATTGCTGGCCTATGCCTCGGCCCTGATGGCCCGGATTGACGAACACACTGCGCACCACCGCGTGATCCAGGCTGGCAGTTCCCACTACAAGGTGTTCGTGTACGGCCACGTACATCTGGCGCTGCTGCATCAACTTCAGAATCTCGGCCGGGCAGAAGTTCTGCCCGATCCGGGTGATCACCTCGGGGGAATAGTCCCGGGCATTGGATTCGCGCAAGGCGGCAATCACCACCTTGCTGATGGCCTGGGCATCGCCCGGTGTGGCGCGGCGAATCAGGTACTGCATACACACTCCTTTAGGTCATGCGTCAGCGCTGTTGGCCAGAATGGCGGCATACAGCAGGCGGTCAATGTTGGCGCCGCTCAGGATCAGTGCAACCCGGCGCCCTTTTTGCCTTGAGTGCTCGCTGATCAGGCCGGCCAGCGCGGCAGCGCCTGCGCCTTCAGCGGTGTTATGGGTGGTTTCATGGTAGACCCGAATCGCATGGGCGATCTGCTGGTCGGACACCCGAATCACCCGCGCCGCGCCCTTGGCAATAATTTCCAGCGCCTCGGGCAGCGGTTGGCGACAAGCCAGTCCGTCAGCAAACGTGTGGGCCGACTCGGTGCAGACCACACGGCCCTGCTCGACACTTTGCGCATAAGCATCGGCGTGCGCAGACACCACACCGACAATCTCGGTCTTCAGGCCCAGCAAGTCGCGGGCCTGGATCAGCCCGCAAATGCCCGAGCCCATGCCGATGGGGACATACACTGTGTCCAGTTCTTCCACTGCTTCTAGCAACTCCAGCGCATAAGTGGCCACGCCGCGAATCAGGTCGGGATGGAAGGCGGGGACCAGGTGCAATTTATAAGTGTGTGCCAGCACCGCCGCATGGGTGCGGGCCTCGTCAAAATCCTTGCCGCATTCAATCACGGTAGCGCCGAGGGCACGCATGGCGGCATTCTTTTCCACCGAGTTGCCTTCCGGCACCACGATCCGGATTGGAAGGCCTACGCTGCGCGCTGCCAGTGCGAGGCTCTGGCCGTGATTGCCGCGTGTGGCTGTGACCAGGCCTTTGGTGCCCGGTTCGCGGTCCAGCAAACCCTGCACATACAACAGGCCGCCGCGCACTTTGAAGGCACCGGTGGGCGTGTGGTTTTCATGCTTGACCCATACCGTGCAACCCATGCGTTCGGTCAGCAAAGGCCAGGCCAGTTGCGGTGTGGGCGCCAGGGTCTGGTGCACGGTATGGGCTGCAAGGCGAAGGGCATTCAAATCAAACATGGCACACCGTCATCGAGGGATTTGACTCGATTCTAGGCACGACGCATTGTATGGGCCGACCCTTATATTGCATGGCCAACAATAAATGTGGATGCCAACCCTCAATGACACAGACCAGCCGCGCTATCTTGCACTGGTCGATGCAATCACCCGGGCCATCGCCTGCGGCGAACTGCAACCCGGTGCACGTTTGCCACCCCAGCGGCGTCTGGCCTGGGCGCTGGGCTGGAACCCCAGTACCACGATGCAGGCTTATCGCGAGGCGGCCAGGCGGCATCTGGTTTCGGGTGAGGTAGGGCGTGGTACCTATGTGCTGGCCAGCAGCCAGGAAGCGAAGCTGTTCAGGCTGCAACTCGCCGATGAGCAGACACCCCGTATCGACCTGCGAACCAACCTGCCCGCCATTGACCATCTTGGCGAAGAGGATGGGTTGGCCTTGTCCTGGTTGCTCGACAGTAACCAGGCGATCCGCTTGCAGGGTTATTTGAGCGCTGCGGATCTGTTGCAGGCACGGGCACAGGGCGCGGCCTGGCTCAAGGGCCGCGGGCTGGACTTGAGCGTGGACAACATCATGCTCTGCACCGGCGCCCAGCAAGGGCTGTTTACGGTGCTGCTGTCGTTATGCCAGGCAGGCGATGCGGTACTGGTTGAAGCCTTTACTGCGCCGGGAATCAAGGCTGCCTGCGCACAGTTGCGTTTGCCCATGCATGGCGTCGCGATGGATCGGGAAGGGATCCTGGCGCAGGACTTCGACCGGATGATCCGCGCCACGGGTGCGCGGGTTGCCATACTGACCCCGACCCTGCAAAACCCGACTTCGGCGGTGATGAGCGTTGAGCGCAGGCTGGCGATTGCCGATATTGCCCGACGCCATGGTGTGCAGGTGATTGAAGACGATGTCTATGGTGCGCTGACCGACAGCCCGCCGTTGTACCGCTTTTTGCCCGAGCTCGCAGTGCTGGTCACCAGTTTGTCCAAGACCGTTGCGGCGGGAGTGCGCCTGGGCTGGATTGTGGCTAACCCACAGCTGCTGGCGCGTATTGATCCCTATGCGCAGTCGGCGCACTGGGGGGTATCGCCGCTGTGCCAGGCCATCGCCTGCCAATGGATCAGTGATGGCACAGCACAAGCGCGGCTGGAGTGGCAAACCCTGGAAGTGAGCCGGCGCTGGCGCCTGGCAAAAAAGTTTTTGGGGGCTGCGATGTATCAGACAGACACGCCATCACCGCATATCTGGGTGACTGTGGAAGACGGCGCCGAGGCGTGTCGCGCCGTTGGCGTTGAGGTGGTGCCGACGGATGTATTTGCGGTGAAGTCCAGCGCTGGCCATGCGGTGCGCATCAGCCTGACGGCGGCTGCCAGTGTCCAGGCTTTAAAAGTGGCGCTGGAAAGGATTGCGGGTTTGCAGCCCTCTGCAGGAGGGAGAGGGCACAGGCCGCAACCAGCAAACAAACTTTAGCGTCCCCCAATCAAGTCCCTTTTCCCTGCCGCAGCGCGTTAGGGTGAGGGGCTTTTCATCTGGCTAACCAAGGAACCCCTATGCGCAGAGAAATCGGCTACTGGCACCGCGAAGGTCGCGAGTTGTTCTACTACCTGGAATTCAAACCTGAAACCGCCGAGTTCTACCTGACCTGCGAACACACGCCTGCCGAAGGCGAGGGCAGTGTGCGCTCGGTATTGCTCAGTGAGGCTCGCGGCGAGCGCTACTACGAAGATGCGCTGTTGATCATCAAAGAGGAACTGTTCAAGCAATACACCCTCTGAAGGTTGCTGGCAAAACCTGCCACGCGCTGGTCACGCCGAGCATGGGCTTGTGCAAAGCACGGTTTTCCCTGCGGTTCACAGGCTGAAGTCCAGGGACTTCAAAGGCTGGGCTGAAGAAATCGATCAGGTGACCCGTTCGCCGGAATCCCTGGCCTTATCTTGGCACTTCGCTGAGCTGCAGGACCCAGGTAATCGCCTGCGCCTTGTCATCCCATACATATCTCAAATGCTGGCCCTGAACCGGTAGTGAAAGTGCTGGAGGGCGAAACGCAGCCACGCATTCGTGGCCGGTCAGGCGCACGCTGTTGTACAGCAGGCCCCAGGCGCCATCTGCCCGCAATGGCTGGGCGAAGGCCTGGGGCAGGCCATATCGGGCAGGTGAAGGATCGTGCAGTCGGGCAACGCCACGTATATCGATCATCGGCTTTACCACGCGATTGATATAGGTGCGCAGGGTGATTTCAATACTGGCTTCCCGGGTGGCCCGCCAGAATTGTTCCTGATGAAAGCAGGTCTCAGCAATGGCGGCCTCGAGGCTGTTGGCACAGTAGTACACACCATAAGTGCCATCGGTAAAACGACTGGCCCGGCCAATATGGGTAAAGGCGGCCATTATCGGCGTCGAGCCTTCGCCGCACAGACGGTCTTCTGGCGTTACCCGTTGCAGCACGCCTGCCTGGTCACGCAGGCGGTCATTGGTCAGGCTTTCGAGGGCGAAGGCGATTTCAAGATCTGCTGGATCCAGGGTGTCTTCAAATACCGAGATGGGCGGGAAGGCGCTATTGATGATGCGGTAAGCCTTGGTCCATTCAGGCAGCACTGCATCTGGCATCAGCCGCGTACTCCATCCAGATAACGACGCACGTCTGCCAGATCGACCACCTGACCGGCGAGCATGTAGCCCAGGGCGCTCTGGCCATTAAAGGGCGCTGCTGAGTTGGGTTTGTGTACCCATTCGTAGGCCCGCTCAGGCTTGTTGCTGAACAGGATGCGCAGAGCTTTGTGTACGCCCATCAAGTACGAAATGCGTTCCAGAGTGTCGTGGGGCAAGCGCACGTTCGGCAGTTTTTTGTATTTGAAGTAGGTGGTATTACCTATGGCGCCGAGCAGGGTGCACTGTTGATCCTTGGTGCAACCCCAGTGCTCCATCAGGCTGAAGAAAAAGGTCAGGGCAACACGACCTGCATCGCCGCTGGTGATGTCGGGCTCAGGATTTTGGGCGACTAGATGCATGACTGCCTCCGATACAGGTATAAATCCAGCCTACTCCGGATATGAATAAATTCAAGACGACCGTTCGTAACTGAATGTTTGCCCCAGTGGCCCGGCAGTGAGTTTTTGCCCCGTGGGGGATTGCCTGTGCGTTGGTCTGTCAGTCTTTGTCTGTCAGTGAAGTTTTCGTGCCGCTCCACGCTAAGCACACCGCCCGGGCATGATCTACGCTTTACTAATGAAGGCTTTCAAAGCTGGAATTTTCAATGCGTAGCCCATCTGAAAACAGCCTGCACACTGCGTTGAAAGCCTGCCGGGAAAGCTTTCTCTCCGTTGGTTTTTTCAGCTTCTTTATCAATGCGTTAATGCTGGTTCCCACGTTCTATATGTTGCAGGTCTATGGGCGCGTGATCACCAGCGGTAGCCTGACCACCCTCAGCATGTTGACGCTGATCATGACCGGTCTGGTGATCACCCTCGGCTGCCTTGAGTGGACCCGATCACGGATCATGGTCCGGGTCAGCAACCGCCTGGACATGCTGCTCAGCCGCCAGGTCTACAAGGCCAGTTTCAAGCGGGCCCTGGAAAGCGGCGGGATGGACGCCTCGGCCCAACCGCTGAATGACTTGACCGGCTTGCGTCAGTTTCTCTCCGGTAACGGCTTGTTTGCCTTTTTTGATGCCCCCTGGCTACCCATCTATATCGCCGTGATGTTTATGTTTCACCCCTGGTTTGGCTGGGTGGCGACGGGCAGTGCGCTGTTGTTGCTGTTGCTTGCGTTTGTTAATGAAAGATTGACCGGGCCGACGCTGGCCCAGGCCAACAAGGAGCATATTGGCGCTTCGCTCTACACCACGAAAAACCTGCGCAATGCCGAAGTCATCGAATCCATGGGCATGCTTGAAACCTTGATGGACCGTTGGTGGACCCGGCAAAAAAATGTGCTGTTGCTGCAATCCCGGGCCAGCGATAAAGGGGCCATGATCAGCACCCTGTCCAGGTCGTTCCGGATTCTGGTGCAATCGCTGATTCTCGGACTGGGGGCCTATCTGGCCGTTGATCATCAGGTGGGGGCAGGGCTGGTGTTTGCCGGGTCGGTGCTGCTGGGCCGGGCACTGGCACCCATTGATCTGATTATCGGCAGCTGGAAAGGCTTTATTGCGGCGCGCTCGCAGTACGCCCGGCTTAACGCGATCCTGGCCAGCCAACAGGCTCAGCCCGAGCGCATGTCATTACCGGCGCCCAAGGGCGACGTGCAGGTTGAGAACCTGACCGTTGCGGCTCCCGGCTCGAATATTGCCATCATCAAGAACATCAGTTTCAGTGTGCCGGCCGGTTGCGTGGTCGGCATTATCGGCCCCAGTGCGGCGGGCAAGTCTACCCTCGCCAGGGCGCTGCTGGGCATCTGGGCACCGCTGCAAGGTGTGGTGCGCCTGGATGGCGCGGATATCACCGCCTGGGATAAACATGAACTGGGGCCCCATATCGGCTACTTGCCCCAGGACATCGAGCTGTTCGAAGGCAGCGTCAGCGACAACATTGCCCGTTTTACCCGGGTCGATTCCGAGAAAGTCATTCTTGCGGCCACCACGGCCGGTGTTCACGACATGATCCTGTTGTTGCCCGATGGTTACGACACCGTGATTGGTGGTGACGGCGTGGTACTTTCCGGCGGGCAGCGCCAGCGCATAGGGCTGGCTCGCGCCCTATACGGCAGCCCGCGGCTGATCATCCTCGATGAGCCCAATTCCAATCTCGACGAAGTCGGTGACCGAGCCCTGATAGCTGCCCTTCACAGGATCAGGCTGTCAGGTGCCACCCTGTTTGTGATTACCCATCGCACCAATATTGTGTCCCAGCTTGACCGGCTCATGGTGATGAGCAACGGCGGCCTCAGTCTGTTCGGGCCGCGTGAGCTCGTGCTGACGGAGCTCAACGCACAGCAGGCGCCAAAACAGACCATGCAGGCTGAAACCGCCATGGCTGCGGTGGCTAACGGCAAGGACGGTTCCGATGAACCCCATGATCCCAATTCCATCAACTGACAACTTTGCCGAACTGACCACTAGCGATCGAAAAATCCGACGCCTGGGTTTTGTCATTGTGGTGCTGACTTTCGGCGTGTTCGGCACCTGGGCTGCGTTCGCGCCGCTTGATGGCGCGGCCTATGCACCGGGTGTGGTGACCGTGCAGGCGTATCGCAAAACGGTACAGCACCTTGAAGGCGGCATCGTCAAAGAGGTGCTGGTACATGACGGTGATACCGTCAAACAGGATGACCCGCTGATCATTCTCGACGATACGCCGCTGCGCTTCGAATACCAGATGACCCGTGGGCAACTGATTGCCGCCAAAGCCATGGAAGCCCGGCTTGTGGCAGAGCGCGACAATCTGCCCGAGATTGCTTTTGCTCCGCTGGCCACAGCCGACATCCAGCGGGGCGGCGAAGCGCGCCAGGGCGAAATCCGGGTATTCAACGCCCAGCGAGGCTCGCGCCTGGGGCAGATTGCCGTGCTGCAAGAGCGCATTGACCAGTTGAATGAACAGATCAATGGCACCCAGGCGATTATCGGCGCCAAGGGGCATCTGGACAGGTCCTACAGTGGTGAAATTGTCGAATTGACTGACCTGCTGGCCCAGGGCTTTGTCGACAAACAGCGTCTGCTCGAGCAGGAACGCAAGCGCCAACTGCTCAGGTCGGAAGTGGTCGAGCACCGTTCCGCAATCACCACCAGCCGCTTGCAGATCAATGAAACCCGGCTGCAGATCCTGCAGATCGACAAGGACTTCAATGCCGAAGTGGTCAAGCAACTGGCAGAGGTCCAGAGCAAAATTTACGACCTGCAGGAGCGCGCCAGCGCCCTGGAAGACCGCCTGGACCATAGCGTGATTCGTGCCCCTGAAGCGGGCATGGTGATCGGCATGACCGTGCATACGATTGGCGGCGTGGTGCGCCCGGCGACCCCGTTGCTGGACATCGTACCGTCAGTGTCGGGGCTGGTTATTGAGGCCCAGGTGGCGCCGGTGGACATTGATCGTGTTGCCATCGGCAGGCGTGCGGATATTCGTTTTGGCGCGTTCAACAGCGCCACCACACCGGTGATCGAAGGCGAGGTCAGCAGTGTTTCGGCAGACCGGCTGATCAATGAAAAAACCGGGGCCGGTTATTACCTCGCCCGGGTCAAGGTGACCAAAGCCGGTGAGCACACCCTGGGGGAACGCAAGTTGCTGCCGGGCATGCCGGCGGACGTGTTGATCATCACCGGGCAGCGCACTCTGCTGCACTACCTGATGCAACCGGCGCGCAATGCCCTCTCACAATCGATGATTGAGGAGTGATCATGCAAGTGACTGCACGCGTGCTGGGTGGTTTGTTCGGGCTTGCCGCGGGGGTTGCCCTTGCGCAAGGCGCAGTGCCGGCGGCGCAAGGGGTCAGCGCATCGACATTCACCACTGACCTGATGCAGTTGTATCGCGAGGCCCGTTTGCAGGACCCGCGAATATTGGCCTCCCGTGCGCGGGCGCAAGCAGGGCAGGAGTACCAGCGTGAAGCCATGGGCACCCTGTTGCCGCAGGTATCGCTCAACGCCGGGGTCAACCGGATTCACCAGGAAAACGAGCTGGTGCAGCAGAGTTTCGACAGTGAAGTCTACAGTCTGGTATTGCGTCAGTATCTGTACAACAAGTCCACCTGGGAGAATTACCAGAAGTTCAAAAGCATGGCCAAACAGTCCGATTCCGAAGCCCTGGAGGCTCAGTCCGAGGCCACGGTGGAGCTGGCCCGGCGGTACTTCACGGTATTGGCCGCCGAAGATGAACTCGAGCTGATTCAGGCCGAGCTGCGTACCACGCAAAAAAGCCTGGACCGGGTCAACGCGCTGTACGCCAAACAGCTGGCCTTGATTACCGATCAGCTGGACCTCAAGGCCCGTGTCGACGGCCTGGCGGCGCAGGTCCTGGATGCCCGTAACCAGGTCAGCGTCAGTCGCGCGGCGCTGGCCGAGATCGTCGGACGGCCGGTCAAGGAGAAGCTCAGTCGCGTGCGCGACGATGTGCAGTTACGGGTTTCGACGCAGAGCCTGGAAAGCTGGGTGCGCGAAGGGGTTGCGCAAAACCCGGCACTCAAGGCCAATGAAAGCGGGGTAGAGGTGGCTGGCGCGGCCTTGCGTAGCGGCAAGGGCGGGCACTATCCGACTCTGAGCCTGACCCTCAGCGCGCAGCAGTCCAACGAAGGCTATAACAATGCCCTGGTGCCGCGCACCGACAGTTATGTGGCCGGGATCGGCCTGCAGGTACCGATATACAGCGGCGGCTCGACCTCGGCACGGGTGCGCGGGCTGTATCAGGATCAGATCGCGGCCGAGCAACAGCTGGAGTCGGTACAGCGGCGGGTGGTCAAGGAAATCACCAGCGCCTACCTGACGGCCGATACCAGCGCAGAGAAGATCAGCGCCAGTCGCCATGCCCTGGCTTCGGCACAGCTGTCCAGAGCCGCCGCAGAAAAAGCGTTCGGTTACGGGATGGTGAATGCCGTCGATGTGCTGACCAGTGTGCGTAACGAATACCGGGCTCATCGGGATTTGCTCAAGACCCAGTACGACTTCGTCACCAATGTCATTACGCTCAATCGCTGGGCGGGCAAGCCACCTGGTGAAAGTGTCGCAAGCGTGAATCTGTGGCTGAATCCTGGCAGTCCGGCGGCGGACATTGCGGATCCGCGATAACGCCATTTAATTGACCTTGTGCTTATCTGTTAACCTGGCGTTACACCATCTGTCTGTTTTTTTGACACGCATGATGCCTGTCATACATGCCACGTCCCCCCGGCAGCACGCCTAAGGCCTTGATTTGCGTGGTCTGCTGGCCGCATGCGGGAATAAACACGAGGTGTCTGATAAAAAAACTCATTGCCCGATTGCCGTTCTGGCAGGCGGGGCAGCACGCAGGTCTGTCCTAGACTTACCAGACAGCCCGAGGAAGAACATCAACAGGCGCAAGCTATTGATAAGTACTCCTGATTGTTTTTGCTTCTACTCGAACGGGCAGCGGGTAGAGGTGATTGATGGTTCAAGGGAGTCAGGAAGGTAATGCCCCCCCTCAGAAAACCCATACGTGTGATGCTGATCGACTGTCGCCCGCTTGTTCTCAGAGGTCTTCACGACTTGATCAATGCCAGGAAGCCTCAAATGGAAGTGAGTGGCCAGGCCACCACCTATACCCATGCGCTTGACCTTGCCGATCAGTTACGACCCCATGTCATATTTTTTAGCTTCTTTCCGGACGCGCTGAACCCGCTGGCGGTCATCACCCAACTCACCCGCAGTACCGGGATTAAAGTGCTGGTGCTCAAAGGGCTGTACGAGGTCATACCCGCAACCCAGGCAATGGAAGCGGGTGCTCGTGGCATCGTACTGGCGGAAGACCCGACCGAGTCGATCATCCTTGCCATCATCAAGGTCCACCATCGAGACACCGGGCTCAACAGGGCCTGGACCGGCGGCCTGTGTGACTATGCTGCGAGCGGGCATACGGCCTTGAAACACAATCTGGAACTGGAGAAACAATCGCGTCTGACCTTGCGCGAAAGAGAGCTGATTCGCGCCATCGTGGGTGAGCCCTCGGCCAAGTACATGAGCATCGCCGGAAGCCTGGGCATCAGCGAGCACACCGTGCATAACCATCTGAGCAACATTTACCAGAAGCTTGACCTGATCAACCGTACGGACTTGCTGATGTACGCAATCAAGCACGGGTTGTTTGACAGCAAATAAAGGCCCGACAAAAAAGGCCTGGCTCCTTGTGGGAGCCAGGCCTTTTTACCTGCTGCGACATTTACACAATGTCAGTCGGGGCTATATCCGTCACACCCACCAACTTGATAATACCGGTGATCCCCGTGCCATCACCGTCGTATGCCAGATAGCCGTCGCCTCCAACGACGCCAAAGTAGTAGTTGGTGGTGCCATTGAGCGCCGTATCGGCGGCGGTAATAAAGGCTGCCACGTTGGCCGCGGGGGCCGCCACTTCCATATAGTTCGCCCCTGTGCCTGCGGTCGGGAAGTTCAGCGTGTCCACCCCGGAAGTGAAGCCGGAGGAGATCACTGTCGTTGCCGCAGTCAGTGAGCTATCGGTATCCAGGCCGCTGAAGTTGAAGGTGTCGGCCCCCACACCACCGGTGAAGGTTTTGTCCCCTTCGATGGTCACATTCAGGGTCTGGGCTGCGGTTGAATCGGCATCCGCATCCGTCACCACGACGTTGAAGGCCAGATGGGCATCCGGGGTGGTCGAGGTGACAAAACCGAGGTCAGTGATCTTTATCACATCGCCATCCCAGGTTCCCGCTTCACCGGCTTCTACAGGGTTGCTTTTACTGCCCTCGCCGGACTCGTTGCTGAAGGTCAATGTGCTGCCGGTACTGACCCCGCTGACGCCCACATTGCCATTGAGGTTGTAGCCGCTACCGCTGACACCCTCGGTGGAATCCAGCACCTGCAGGCCCTGGATCAGGTAGTTCTCGCCGCCGAAGTTGTAGTCGTTGCTCTCGATAATCACCGCACCGTCGTTCTGATCCAGGGTGATCCCGTAGGCTGCGGGGTTGGCAATCGGATGGAAGTTATTGGGTGAAGTCGAGGCGTTTTTTATGATGATGTCTTCGCTGTCGACAATGATCGCCCGGGTGATTTGGCTGTTGTCGTCAGGATCGATAAGCTTGAGCACCAGTACCAGGTCCTCGCTGCCGATGCCGTCGAACTTGACGTAGATCCCTTTGCTGGTGGCTGTGGGCGCTGCGGCTGTATCACCGAACGGGCTGGCGGTGAAGAAGTCCAGGTCCATTACCTCGCCTTGCTGGATGGTGTCACCGGCCACGCCGGCGGCGGTCCCGGAAACACTGACCCATGAGGTGGCGGCAGAGAACAGCTCACCGGGGACGAAGGCGCTGTTGCCACCGGCCATGATGTTATTGGCACCGGTGCCTGAACCCTGTTCAGCGAAACCGCTGAACTGCACAAAGAAGTCGTCGGCCAGCTTGGCCACCGACACCGGCGGTTGCTGGTTGATTGGCGTTGTGCCGCCAATGTTGTAGCCGGTGAAGCCTTGTGCTGCGGAGGTTTTCAGGATGCTGAAGCTGTCGATATCGTCCGTCAGGCTCAAGGTGTAGGTATCTGCCACCTTGTCAAAGGTCATGGTACCGGTTGCGTTGGTCAGCGCGCCCAGCGTCGGGTTGTTGGAAACATAGGTGAAGGAGAGGTTAAACACCGCACTGGTGTCTGACTCCGAGGCCCATGTCACCACTTTGTTGCTGATGGCGGTGGTGCCCACCGTGCTGTCTCCCATGCTCACGGACAGGTCGCTGTTTGCAGAGCTGTAGACCGTTCCCAGGCGCTCATCCGCGCCGATGTCATAGGCAAATACGCCAGTGCCGCCTGGAGTCGGGTTGCTGGCGTTGGCATAGACCACATTGGACTTGGCGGTGACCACGGGCGAGTCGTCATCCACGGTAATCAGCAGGCCGTTGGCGGCGGCCGTGATGCTGTCGCCGTCATAGTCCGTGGCATTGATTGCAGTGCCCAGAGCGATGTTCAGATCGTTCTCGTTCAGGCCGGCGGCATGGTCGAGTTGATCGAGCAGCATAAAGGCATAGGCCCCTGTCGCCGCTTGCACGCTGAAGGTGAACACCGAATTGCCGGCCCCGGCAGAAGCGGTCAGCAACCAGGTGTTACTGCCCGCGTCATAGGCAGTGGCATAGGTCACCGTGACCCCGCCGCTTTTCAGGCCCAGGGCTGACAGGCCATTGGTGGTCAGGGAGTAACTCAGCGGCTCGTCTGCGCCGGACTGGAACAGGGCGCTGACATTGCCGCTGGCCAATACGATTTCCCCGGCGACGTCCCCGGTACCGCCCGGGATACCATCACCGGGGCCAGAGTCGGCCGCGCCTTCAAGTACACCGTCTTCGTCCACCGTGCCGGTGAGCAGATTGATCGATGCGAGTGGCGTGTCGTCATCCACCGTGATCACCAGGCCATCGGCCGCTGCCGTCACGCTGTCGCCGTCAAAGTCGGTGGCGTTGAGGGTCGTGCCGAGGGCGATGGTCAGATCATTCTCGTTCAGGCCGGCGGCATGGTCGAGTTGATCCACCAGAGTAAAGGCATAAGCGCCGGTTGCAGCGTGCAGGCTGAAGGTGAACACCGTATTGCCAGCTTCGGCCGAGGCCGTGAGCAGCCAGGTGCTGCTGCCTGGGTCAAAGGCGACCGCGTAAGTGACGGCCACGCCGCCGCTCATCAGGCCCAGTGCTGCCATGCCGGTGGTGGTCAGCGAATAGCTCAGGGCTTCGTCTGCACCCGACTGGAACAGGGTACTGACATTGCCGCTGGCCAATACGGTTTCCCCGGCCACATCCCCGCTACCACCGGCGATGCCATCGCCGGGGCCGGCGTTAACCGTGCCTTCCACCACACCGTCTTCGTCCACCGTACCGGTGAGCTGATTGATGGAAGCGATCGGTGAATCGTCGTTCACCGTAATCACCAGGCCATTGGCCGCTGCGGTCACACTGTCGCCATCAAAGTCGGTGGCATTGACGGCAGTGCCGAGGGCAATGCTCAGATCGTTTTCGTTCAGGCCGGCGGCATGATCGAGTTGATCCACCAGGGTAAAGGCATAGGCGCCGGTTGCGGCGTGCAGGTTGAAGGTGAACACCGTATTGCCTGCTCCGGCCGAGGCCGTGAGCTGCCAGGTGTTGCTGCCTGCGTCAAAGGCGACCGCATAGCTGACGGCCACACCGCCGCTTTGCAGACCCAGGGCCGCCATGCCATTGGTGGTCAGCGAGTAGCTCAGCGCTTCGTCCGCGCCGGACTGGAACAGGGTGCTGACGTTGCCGCTGGCCAATACGGTTTCCCCGGCCACATCCCCGGTACCACCGGCGATACCATCGCCGGGGCCGGCGTTAGCCGTGCCTTCCACCACACCGTCCTCGTCCACGCTGCCGGTGAGCTGATTGACCGTGGCGACAGGGGTATCATCGTTCACCGTGATCACAAGGCCGTTGGCGGCTGCCGTTACCGTGTCGCCATCAAAGTCGGTAGCGTTGATGGCGGTGCCAAGGGCGATGGTCAGATCGTTCTCGTTCAGGCCGGCGGCATGATCGAGTTGATCCACCAGGGTAAAGGCATAGGCGCCAGTGCTTGTGTGCAGACTGAAAGTGAACACCGTATTGCCTGCTCCGGCTGATGCAGTGAGCAGCCAGGTGCTGCTGATGGCATCAAAGGCGACCGCATAGGTGACGGTCACTCCGGCGCTTTTCAGCCCCAGGGCTGACAGGCCATTGGTGGTCAGCGAATAGCTCAGTGGCTCGTCCGCACCGGAGGCAAACAGGGTACTGACATTGCCGCTGGCAAGCACGATCTCCCCGGCCACATCACCTGTGCCGCCTGCGATACCATCACCGGGACCAGCGTTAGCCGCACCTTCGAGCACACCGTCTTCGTCCACCGTCCCCGTGAGCGGGTTCAGTGTGGCGATCGGGGTGTCGTCATCCACGGTGATTACCAGTTTCTGCGCCGTAGCGGTGACCGAGTCGCCGTCCTTGTCGGTGACCTTAAGCACCGAACCCAACTGCAGCAGCAGTTCGTTTTCGCTGTTGTCGCCACCCACGGTATCCGGGTGGTCGAGTTGATCGAGAAGGGTGAAGGTATAGCTGCCGTCAGAGGTATTGGTCAGCTCCAGCTTGAACACCGCGCGGTCAGTGGCGGCGACGTATTCAGCAGCGGCACCGACATAGCCCCACAGGGTGTTGCCGATCACGTCATATTTAACCGCCTCGCCCTTGGAGGCCAGCGCCACCGCAGTCGCGGCGCTGTCAACTACTTGCACGCCGGAAGTGTCGTTGGACAAGGAGTAGCTTGCCGGCGCATCAGTACCGGATGTGAATACAGTGGCCACAGTGCCTGAGGCCGATGCCTGAACCAGCAGGCCCGCGTCGCCGACACCGCCATCGATGCCGCCAATCAGACTGTCTTCATCCACCAGTGCCGTTACCGGCAGCCCCGCGGCGGCAGGGCCGTCGTCTTCAAAGTTAAACAGGCTGCCGACTTCCTGAGGCACGGCCACCACATTGGGCAGATGGAAACCGCCGATATCGAACGTGGAGTTGCCGGTGCCGCTGTTTTCAATTACCACGCGATTGTGGGTGCCATCAACGGTGTATTGCAGGGAGAAGTTGGCTTCGAAGCCGACAATCGTTGCGGTGCGGTCAAGGCCGCCATTGCTGGTGTTGAAGGTCACACTGATGCTGCCGAGCGTGGTGTTGGTCGTGACCCCGGTCAGACCGGCGATGGCAACACCATTGGCACCGATCACCGTGATACTGGCGATATAGCCAAGATTGTCTGCCCCGTTTACCGCATGCCCATTACCGTCAAGCAGGCCGTCATAGTAAGCCGATCCGACCTCCAGGCCGGTGGTAAAGGCGCTGATAGTGGCCGCACAGGTTTTCGGGGGGGTGGCCTGGGCGATGACAATGGTTGCGCCGCTTGCCGCGAAGAGCCCGCCAAACAGGATGTTGCTTTCGTTGGTCGCCTCACCATGGGTCAGGTCTGGCACGGTGTAACGCGCGTCCGGGTTGCTCACAAAACTGAAGATCATGCCTTCGCCAGCCTTGATCCCCTGGCTGTTGGTGCCGATGGTGGTAGGGCCGGCACCCTGGCTGGTATTGACGGTGTCAGCCTGATTGGCAGGTACCTGATCCGGGTCCATGCCGGTAACGATCAGGCCTGTGGTACTGCCACCTGCCTTGAACATCAGAAAGCCGTTCTGCCCAGAGGGCAAACCGGCGAAATCAAAAGCCAGGTCCTGGCTGGCGGTTACCCAGAGGTGGTTGGTCATGTCGACCACATCATCGGGGTTGGTGGTGTCCGGGTGCAGCAGCGGTTCTTGCTGCATCATCCAGACCTTGGCCCCGGTTGCGGTTTCCTCCAGATAGGCAGCAAAAATAAGGGTACCGCCCGGATCTGCCAGGTCGTCCTCGGGTGCGGGTGTCGCCCCTTCAGTGCAGGCACGGCCCAGCACGATATTGTTGGTCGTGTCCGTATAAAGAAAGATTCTGGTGCCATCGAGGGTATACAGGCCGCTCCAGTCCGAGCCGCTGTTGGCGTTGGTCGGGTCGCCCAGCGCCTTGCCCTGGGCATCGGTAAAGGCCAGGTCCGCGTAGGTGCCGGTGATGGTGATCAGGTCGGCACCGCTGTTGCCGGCGGCGCCGGTATAGCCACTCAGCGCCGCATTCTTGACCGGTGTGGCGCCCAGCAGAGTGAACAGACGGGACTCGAATGCGAAGGGCAGGTCGCCGGTATCATCGGTACCATTGATGGCCGCGACGGTGATGTCGTTATCGTTGATATCTTCGATATCGGTGGAGGTGGCGGCGTTCTGCAAACCGCTCGTTTCATCGACCGTGATACTGCTGTTCAAGATGATAGCCATGACGCTCTCCTGGCTGATTCCGGTCACAGAGCTGACCGCTGGGGATTTATTGCGACAGATCTCAACTATGGGTTTGTGCGTCAGGTTGCGCATCGGCCGATACTCCCAGGCGGTCTGGGAGTATCGGCCTATCAGGGAGGGGAAGCAGGAGAGCTGAGGCAGGAGCTTTTTCACCTGCCTACGGTTAGCATTGCGCCTTATAAATACACAAGAAACGGATCGAATCTTGACCGAACGACGTCAATTCAGCACCGGCATGAAGGGCAAGAACCTTCGCTACCTCAAAGACAGTGCCATAGAGCCAGGGCCAATGGTGCGTACCGGTTTTGTGTTGCTGGAGCATTTTTCGCTGCCGGCCTTCACCCAGGCGCTGGACACCATCATTACTGCCAACCTGCTGCGTGCCGGTTTGTTTTCTTCGCGCACCTATGGCTTGAGCGACGGTGAGGTGGTCAGCGATCTGGGCCTGGTGATCCGCCCCGATGCGTGTATTGATCCGGCGATGATCCATGAACTGGACCTGCTGGTGATCTGCGGGGGTTACCGGACCGAGTTGAAGCTCAACGATGAGTTGAGCAGCCTGCTCAGGACGGCTGCGCGTGCGGGTATCACGCTGGGCGGGTTATGGAACGGCGCCTGGTTTCTCGCCAGTGCCGGGGTGCTGGACGGTTATCGTTGCGCAATCCACCCAGAGCATCGCCCGGCACTGACCGAAGTGGCCAAGGCAGCGCAGGTCACCAGCGAACCCTATGTTATCGATCGTGACCGGATGACCGCCTCCAGTCCTGCCGGAGCCTTCCAGATGGCTCTGGGCTGGATCAAGAGCCTGCATGACAAGGCACTGGTGGAAGGCATCGAGGATATTCTGGCATTTGAGGAATCACGCTACCGACGGATCAAGCCGGCGGAAAATATCTGCGTCAGTGCGCCCTTGCGCGAAGTGGTCAAGCTGATGGACGCCAACCTCGAGGACCCTCTGGAGCTTGAACAGCTTGCGGTTTATGTCGGCCGGTCCCGACGTCAGCTCGAGCGTCTGTTCAAGGAGCAACTGGGTACCACGCCGCAGCGCTATTACCTGGAACTGCGCATCACTGAAGCGCGGCGGTTGCTGCAGCACACCGAGCTGTCTCAAGTCGATGTTTTGGTGGCATGCGGGTTTGTCTCGCCCAGTCATTTCAGCAAGTGCTACAGCGCCTATTTCGGCTATCGACCATCCAAGGAAGTGCGCCTGGTCAAATAACTCAGCCCGGCACAGTGCCGATCCTTGACTATGCTGTGGGCACTTACTGCGCAGGCAGATGCTCTGGTTAGAGGGGTTGGGATGATTTCAGAATGGGAAATGATTGGCCGTTTGCTGCTGGCAGCGGTGCTCGGCAGCTTGATTGGCTTGCAGCGCGAGCATCAATTCTGGACAGCAGGTTTGCGGACGCACATGTTGGTGGCGACCGGAGCATGCTTGTTTATGACCGTGTCGGCATTTGGTTTCCAACAGGCGCTGACCCAGCCGGGCACGCAACTGGATCCTTCGCGGATTGCTGCGCAAATTGTCACCGGCATCGGCTTTCTCGGGGCCGGGTCGATCATGATGCGCGGCGAAGTAATCAAGGGGCTGAACACGGCGGCTAGCCTGTGGGCAGTGGCGGCCATCGGCATGTCCATTGGCGGCGGCATGTATGTGCTGGGCGTAGCTGCGACCGTGTTGATTCTGGCCATTTTGATTGCCATCGGGCCTATCGAGCACCGCTATCGCGATTATATAAAGGTCCATGTGATCAAGCTGGTGGCCCCTCTTGGGGTGGTGAATCGCCAGAGCCTTGAGGAGTTTCTCGGTGAGGATGCTGCGCGACTCAAGCAGGTGGTGGTTGAGCAGGGGCCGGACATGGGGACCGAGAGCATCACGGTGGAGTTCAAAAGAACCAGCCGGGTTGAGACGGCAGAGCTGTTGAAGCGAATTCTGACCATTCCGGATGTCAGGGAAGAGCAGGCGCCGCATTAATTCAAGGCCTGTTGCCCTGGGTTGTAGCCTGCAAATCAATACCCAGGGAGTGCATCACTTTGATCACGGTTTCAAAGCGGGGCTTGGCACCCGCAGCGAAAGCCTTGTACAAACTGGCACGACCAAGCCCGGTGGCATTGGCTATTTGCCCCATGCCACGAGCTTTTGCAACGTAGCCAACGGCACGGATCAGTTCGTCAGTGTCACCGTCGGCAAGCACTTGAGTCAGGTATTCGCTGATGGCCTCATCGCTGTTCAGCAGCTGTGCCATGTCGAAGGGCAGTAGCGTAGTGGTCATGTTAAATCTCCTTTGCCATTTTATGCGCCTGGCGGATATCGCCAGGCTGTGTGGACTTGTCACCCCCGGCCAGCAAAATCACGATCGAGACCTCGCGCAAGGTGAAATACACCCGATAGCCTGCGCCGATATCAATGCGCAGCTCAGATACGCCATTGCCCACGGATTTGAAATCACCCAAGTTGCCGGTTGATACCCGGTCAATTCTTCGGGCGATGGCGATCCGTGCACGCATGTCTCTTAAATTCAGCAGCCAATCAGCAAAAATTATGGTTTGCCGTATCTCGTGATTCATCAATGATTGTCTCCATTTGGAGACGATTTGCAAGCCTTGTTGTATGCCAGCATGATTTGCTCCGATGAGTGGTTGCGGCTTGGGTGGTGGTCTCGAAAAAGACTAGCCACCGGCCTTCATCGCAGCAGGACAAATATGTGAGCGGCCATGACAAACCATGCCCTTGATGCAGGCGACTACGCGGGCTGGGCCATGGCTGGTGTTTGACGCACTGTCACAGCCCTCGCAGTTGGTGGACACCGCCACCGAACAGCCGCTGGCCTTGATGCAACCGGTGGCTGCGGATGGTCGGGTGATTGGGCCCGGGCAAATCCGGGTAAAAAAATCGAGGTGTGAAGTCTTGAGTCCTGCAGCCGCTGCGGCTTCAGAGTTCACACTCGGATCACGCTTGCACCTGTAGATACTCTGTTGCAGGTCAAGCCCTATTGTCGGAGCGAGCCTGCTCGCGAACGACCTTCGCGAGCAGGCTCGCTCCCACAGTTGCAGTGTTTCTGTAGTCGCTGCTGAGGAACGAAGGCCGCGAGTCAGCTGTTACAGAGCCCTTAACCAGTAATAGAGTAACTACAGGAATTTCGGTTAAAACTGCATCTCGGGCACATGCTCGGGGACGATCAGTTTACCGGCGGTTTTGCTGACGATTTCTTCAACACTGACACCCGGGGCGCGCTCCTTGAGGATGAAGGCGCCGTTGTCGATTTCCAGATAGGCCAGATCCGTCAGTACCCGCTTGATGCAACCGGCGCCGGTCAGCGGCAGGCTGCAACGCGCCAGCAGTTTGGACTCGCCGTCCTTGGAGGCGTGGGTCATGGTGACGATGATGTTTTCGGCACCGGCCACCAGGTCCATCGCTCCACCCATGCCCTTGACCAGTTTTCCGGGGATCATCCAGGAGGCGATATTGCCCTGTACATCGACTTCAAATGCGCCGAGCACGGTCAGATCAATATGGCCACCCCGGATCATTGCGAAGGATTCTGCCGAGGAAAAAATCGACGCCCCGGTGCGCGCAGTCACAGTCTGCTTGCCGGCGTTGATCATGTCGGCGTCGGCTTCACCGACGCGGGGGAAGGCACCCATGCCGAGCAGGCCGTTTTCCGATTGCAGCATGACTTCCATGCCTTCGGGGATGTAGTTGGCAACCAGGGTCGGAATACCGATACCCAGGTTGACGTAGAAACCGTCCTGCATTTCACGGGCGACGCGCTGTGCCATTTGTTCGCGGGTAAGAGCCATTTTTGTTCTCCGTGCTCAGGTTCAAAAGCTTGGGGCAGGGTGGGCAGAGGATCAGTCGCGCTCGGTGAGCTGTTCGATGCGTTTTTCAAACGTGCCGCAAATGATCCGGTCGACGTAGATGCCCGGGGTGTGGATCTGCGTCGGATCCAGCTCGCCGGGTTCGACGATTTCTTCGACTTCAACCACGGTGATCCTGCCCGCCGTAGCGGCCAGCGGGTTGAAATTCTGCGCGGTGTGACGGTAGATCACGTTGCCGAAGTGATCGGCTTTCCAGCCTTTGACAATGGCAAAATCGCCGGTGATGGACTCTTCCATCAAATAGGTACGCCCTTTGAATTCACGGGTTTCCTTGCCGTCGGCGACCGGGGTGCCGACCCCGGTAGCGGTGAAAAACGCCGGGATACCGGCACCGCCGGCGCGCATTTTTTCCGCGAGCGTACCTTGCGGGGTCAGCTCCACTTCAATTTCGCCGCTGAGCAACTGTTTTTCGAACAGGGCGTTTTCACCGACGTACGAGGCAATGACCTTGCGGATCTGACGGTCTTGCAGCAGTACGCCAAGGCCGAAACCGTCGACTCCGCAGTTGTTGGATACCACGGTCAGGTCACGGATGCCCTGGCGCTTTATCTCGTTGATCAGGTTCTCCGGGATGCCGCACAGGCCAAAGCCGCCAGAGATCACGGTCATGCCATCCTTGAGCCCGGCCAGGGCTTCTTCATAAGACTCCACACGCTTGTCGAAACCTGCCATATGCACCTCTTTTATTGTTCGCCGGCTGTGCTCAGCCATTGGTGATGAGTGTTACTGCGTATCATTGATTTGATAAGTTGATTTTTGCGTCAGATTAATAGATAAAACAAATCAATAAGCCTGAGGCCTGGCCATGACCGTAAAACAAATCCGTGCCTTTCTTGCGGTGGCCCAAAGCCTGAGTTTTGCCGTGGCCTGCGAACGTCTGCATTTGTCCCAGTCGGCCCTGAGCCTGACCATCAAGGCGCTGGAACAGGGCCTGGGCGGGCGATTGTTCAGTCGCACCACGCGCAATGTCGCCCTGACCCCGGAGGGCGAGTCGCTGTTGCCGCTGGCCCGGCGTTTGATTGCTGACTGGGACAATGTCGAAGACCAAATGCGCCAGCGCTTCACCCTGCAGCGCGGGCGCGTCACCCTGGCCGCCATCCCGTCGTTTTCGGGCAACTTGCTGCCGGCCATTGTGAAAAATTTTCGCGCGCGGCATCCCAAGGTCAACGTCACGGTCAACGATGTGATCAACGAGCAGGTACTGGAGATGGTGCGTGACCGGGAGGTGGAGCTGGGTGTGGCCTTCGAACCGGCAGGCGCTTCGTCGCTGACGTTCACCCCGCTGTATCTGGACCGTTTTGTCGCCGTGGTGCCCCGGGACTCGGCACTGGCCGGGCTTGACTTGATCGACTGGCAGACCCTGCTGGAACAGCCCTTTATCACTCTGCAACGACCGTCTGCGGTGAGGGTGCTGCTGGAAGAACACTTGCAGGCGCGGCAGATGAAATTGCCGGTTGAATTTGAAAGCCATCAGTTGGCCACGGTGGGCCGCATGGTCGCCAGCGGGCTGGGCGTGAGCGTGGTGCCGGCCCTGTGTGCCGAACAGATGCGTGAGCTGGGAGCCTGCTGCATCACCTTGCATGAGCCGG
This sequence comes from Pseudomonas sp. WS 5051, assembly GCF_012985715.1. Classification (NCBI taxonomy): domain Bacteria; kingdom Pseudomonadati; phylum Pseudomonadota; class Gammaproteobacteria; order Pseudomonadales; family Pseudomonadaceae; genus Pseudomonas; species Pseudomonas sp. WS 5051. The sequence continues at coordinate 30,555 of NZ_JAAQWV010000013.1, read as the reverse complement.
TGGTGGAGCGGGCCATTGGCGTTTTGACCAAGCCTGGCCATGAGCTTTCGTCGGCGGCCCAGGCGATGTTCGACAGCTTGTTGGAAAGAACCTGGTAATCGCGGTTGTGGGAGCGGGCTTGCTCGCGATGGCATCGACGCGGTTCAACCGCTATACCGCGCCGCCTGCATCGCGAGCAAGCCCGCTCCCACAGATGAACCGCTAGGCCTCGCGTCCGGCTTTGTGCCCGGCGCTGATTGCGCCTTCGATATAGCCGATACTGTGGCAGTCGCCGATGCTGCTGGCGCTCAACCCCGCTCGGGTCAGTTCGTCGAGCAGTCCGGTATCGGGCTGGGCGCCGATGGCAAGTACCACGGAGTCGGCGTCACTCTGCGCCGAAGTGCCATCGGCCAGTTGATAGCGCACGCTGTGGCCGTCGATCGCCGTAACGCTGGCCCCGGTGATCAACTCGCCGCCATGCACACGAATTTCATGCAGCACCCGCCAGCGCCGCACAATGGCCAGCTCCCGGCCCAGGTGAGTACCGCTTTCCAGTACGGTGACCTGACGTCCGCGGGCAATCAAAAATTCCGCCAGCTCCAGGCCTACCAGGCCGCCACCGATAATGGTCACGCGCTTGCCCAGCGGCATCCACACCCGCGACAGTTTTTCCATGGCTTCACGGCTATCAGTCACGCCAGTCAGGCTGCCGGCCTTCATCAGTGCACGCTGGGTGAAGGACAGTTTGCGTTTGGCTATTTCTTCAGCACGGTCACCCGTCATCAAACGGCGCAGTTCGTCGCCACTCCAGACATGGTCCTGATCGGCGCCGGGGATGGCCGGTGCCGCACGTTCGGCACCTACGGCCACCAGCACCTGATCGGCACCCAGGTCGCGCAGCAGGGCAGGGCTGGCCAGGGTGTTGAGGCGGATATCAATCGCCGACTGCTGCACCTGCACCTTGAGATTTTCCAGCAGGCGGGCGTTTTCGGCATAGGCGAGGCCGGCGAAAAACAACGTGCCACCGAGGCGGTCGCTGCGCTCGAGCAGGGTCACGCGATGGCCGCGTAACGCGGCGATGCGTGCGGCTTCCATCCCGGCAGGCCCGGCTCCCACCACCACCAGATGCTTGGGTGTGGCAGTGGGGCCGATGACGTATTCGAACTCATGGCCGGTCATGGGGTTGACCGCGCATTTGACCCGCTCGTTGATAAAAATCTGGCTCACGCACACGTAGCAGTAAATGCACGGGCGGATACTCGCTTCCTGGTCGTTGAGCAATTTGTTGGGCAGGTCCGGGTCGGCGAGGAACTTGCGGGCCATGGCAATGAAGTCGCAGTCGCCGCGCTTGAGGGCGGCTTCACCGACCTCCGGCTCGATCCGCCCCACGGCAATCACCGGGACTTGCACGCTACGCTTGAGCGCAGCGGTCCATTCCAGATACCCCCCGGGCTTGTGCACCAGTGGCGCCTCGGTAAACACCACGCCGCTGGTGATGCGCGCAGTGGCCGAAACGCTGACCGCATCTACACCTGCCGCCTCGGCCATGCGTGCCACGGCGATGGCATCTTCAAGATTGATGCCGCCGGGGGTGTGCAGTTCTTCGGCATCCAGGCGCAGCCATACGGCAAATTCATGGCCGACTTTGGCCCGTATTGCAGCGATGATTTGCAGCAGCAGCCGGGCACGGTTCTCCAGCGAGCCGCCGTACTCGTCTTCACGCTGGTTGTAATAGCCGGAGAGGAAACCGGCGATGATGTAGCCGTGGGCCGCATGGATTTCCACACCGTCGAAACCCGCTCGCCTGGCGCGGTCGGCGGCACTGGCAAACCACTCGATCATCTGCGCGATATCGGCGCTGTCCATTACACGGATCGGTGAGCCTTCGGCGCGACGCTTCATGGAGCTGACAAAGTTGGCCAGTTCTTCGGGCGTCAGCGCGGCCATCATGTCGCTTTGCAGCACCGGCGGCACCGAGGGCACCCATAGTTGCCGGCCTTCGGCCATGTCGCGGACTGCCGTCTTGCCGGCGTGCTGCAACTGCATGGCAATTTTTGCGCCGTGCTGGTGGACGCGCTCGGCGAGTCGGCTCAAACCGGGGATAAACTCATCGCTGGAAACGCCGACCTGGAATGGCTCGGCGGTCCCGGCCGGAAACGCCACCGAGCACACCCCCATGATCAATAGCCCGGCGCCGCCACGGGCGCGGGCTTCGTAATAGGCCTGAATGCGCTCGCCACACTGGCCATTGGCCTCGGCGAAGTTGGAGCCCATGGGCGCCATGATGATGCGGTTGCGCAGTTCAAGAGAACCTATGCGACCGGGTGCCAGTAACTGAGGGTATTTTGTCATTGTTATTTCAGCCCGAGCGGGTGTCTGGAAGGGCTACGGCCGCCCGCAGGCAGCCGCAGGTCATGCAGGTATACGGTTAGCCGCGCAGGAACTCCAGGCACGCCTTGTTGAACATGTCGCGGTGTTCGACCTGTACCCAGTGGCCGCACTGATTGAGCATGATAAAACGCGCATTGGGAGCGTGGGTCAGCACTTTAAGCGCGCCGGATGCGGGGTTGAAATTGTCGTCGGTGCCCCAGAACCCGAGGATCGGTGCCTGCAGCTCTTCAAGGCGCTCGGTCATGTTGGGCACCATCATGGTGCTGAACAGATTGCGCGGCTGATGCACGGCCACGGCCACGCGCTCGGCCAGCAGGTTGTCGTCCAGTAGCGCGGTGTCGAACAGTTGCAGGCTCATGATCCGGCGCATTTGCTCGATGCCCAGCGGGCCTGCGTTATACAGCTCGACCATGCGCTGGATGCCGATCATCTTGAAGTAGGTTTCGCGCTCTTCAACACCGCCTGGCGCCATGAGAATAAGTTTTTCGACGCGCTCCGGCTCAGCCAGCGCCAGGCCCAGAGCAATCGCACCGCCCAGGGAATTGCCGAGCAAGGTGGCGCGCTTGACCCCCACTGCCTTGAGAAAGCCCGACATGGCGTTGACGAAGAACGCCAGGTCGTAGTTCACATCTTCCGGTTTGTCGGAGCGGCCGAAGCCCGGCAAATCCACCACCAGATTGCGAAAGCCGTTAGCCACAAACTGCGGATAGTTGCCCTTGAAGTTGCTGTAGCCACTGGCGCCCGGGCCACTGCCGTGCAACCACAATACGACCGGGCCGCTGCCCTCGTCGAGAAAGTGCAGGCGCAGGCCGCTGTCCAGTGTCACAAAGTGGCCGATGGGCAGGGGAAGGTCTTGTTCGGTCATCACTCAATCTCCAGTTGTCAGGCAGTGGCCGCGTCAGCCAGCGGTGCTGGGGTCGGGGTCTTGTTCATCAGGTGGTTGCGGTAGCGCGGCAAGGCCATGGCCAGAAACACCGAGGCCAGAACCAGCAGCGAGATACAGGAAGCCAGGGCATAGCGCAGGCCTTCGTTGCCCAGGGTATGGGCAAAGCCGTCACTGAGCATGCCGATCAGCAGCGGCCCGACACCGACCCCGAGCAGGGTCATGGCCATTACAAAAATTGCAGTGGCCTGGGCCAGGCGGGTGGCTGGAAACAGATGGGAGATGGCGCCCAGGCAGGGCGTTGCCCACCAGGTGCCAAAAAAGCTGAATACGCAATAAAACAGAAACGCGGTCGGCATGGGTGTGCTGCCCATATAAAATGCAGTGCCCACTGGCCAGAGGAAATACGCCAGACCGAACGGGATGCTGATCAGCGTGCCCAGCAGCGGCACCCCGATTTGCCAGCCCTTGTCGCGACGCACCAGGCGATCACACAAAATGCCGCAGGTCAGGGTGCCGATGGTTGCCCCGGCACCGCCTGCGACCCCGGCCAGCAGGCCCGCGTCCTGCAGGCTCAGGCCGTGGGAGCGGATCAGGAAGCTCGGGCTCCAGGTGCCGATGGCATAACCGGCAATGGCAGCCGAGCCGCCGGTGCACACCAGCCAGAGAAAGGACGGTGTCTGGAACAATTCGCGAACAGTGACCAGCCAGTGGTCTTGCGCGACCAGATTGGGGCTGACCAGCATCGCCGGCTTGGGTGCCCGCACGGTAAACAGCAGGATCAACCCGAGCAAAATCCCCGGTGCGCCGATCACCACAAAAGCGAAACGCCAGCCGTAATGCTGGGCAATCCAGCCGCCCAGACCGAGGCCGAAAATCGCCCCCAGACTTGAGCCCAGCATCAATACCGACAGGGCGGTCGAGCGGCGGTCGGGCGGGTAGAGGTCCGAGACCATGGCCATTGACGGCGCGGTGCCCCCGGCTTCGCCGATAGCGACCCCGATCCGGGCGATCACCAGCATGGTAAAGCTGGCGGCAAAGCCGCAGAAAATGGTCATGACGCTCCAGGCAATACAGCTGAAGGCGATGACTTTTTTGCGCCCGATCCGATCGGACAGGCGCCCCAGCGGAAAGCCGAAAAGGGTGTAGAACACGGCAAAGGTCACACCTGAAAGCAGACCTATACCGGTATCGGAAATGCCGAACTCGGCCTTCACCGGTTCGATCAAGATGGCCATCAGCAGCCGGTCTATGTAGTTGAAGATATAGATGGCTGCCAATACGCCCAGTGCGTAATGGGTTCGCCAGGTGGGGCGCAAGGGTATGGACACGACGGGTCTCCCGGTTTTTGTTCTAGTGAGTGAGTTATTCCACGAACCGGCTGGAGGAACATCGTCCATTTAGACCAGCCGGTCATGCACAGAATCTCTCTGGGGATGAAAGCTGTAGATACTCTGTTGCAGGTCAAGCCCTATTGTGGGAGCGAGCCTGCTCGCGAACGACCTTCGCGAGCAGGCTCGCTCCCACAGTTGCAGTGTTTCTGCAGCTGCCGTAGGAACTAGCCTGCTCGTCAGCTGCTACCGTCGTCATCCGCTCTTGAGCTGCTTAGTCCCATCGGACGATGTTCAGCTTTTAGCCGCAGTCAATGATTGCTCCCATACACCGTCCGGGCTTACCGGCGGGCCGACTTCGGGCAGGTGGGAGAACAGGATGAAATTGCTTAACAAAGTGGCGTTTGTAACCGGTGCAGGCCAGGGCATGGGACGAGCGATTGTTCGTCACTTTGCCGAGCAGGGGGCCAAGGTTGTCGCCGCCGACATCAACCTCGATGCCGCGCGTCAAAGCATTGAAGGGCTGGGCGAAAAGGCCCTGGCAGTGTCCTGCAACGTCGCTGACAGCGACTCGGTCGCCACCGCGATGGCTGCCGTGCATGCACATTTCGGCAGCCTTGATGTGCTGGTCAATAATGCCGGTATCGGCTCCATCGATGCCTTCGCACAAACCCCGGACGAACACTGGCAACGAGTGATCGGGGTCAACCTGACCGGGCCGTTTTTCTGCAGTCGTGAAGCGGTGAAGCTGATGCTCGCCGCTGCCACGCCCGGCGTGATTATCAATATCTCCAGCACCGCCGCCCTGACGGGCGAAGGTCCGAGCCATTACTGTGCAGCCAAGGCCGGGGTAATGGGCCTGACCCGCAGTATGGCGCGCGAACTTGCAGGCAACGGCATACGGGTCAACACCATCGTTCCCGGCCCGACCAACACGCCGATGATGGCTGACATCCCGGACGACTGGATGCAAAGCATGCTCAAGGCCATCCCCCTGGGTCGCATGGGTGAAACCGATGAAATCGCTCGCGTCGCGGCCTTTCTGGCCAGTGATGACGCAGCGTTCATCACCGGTCAGAACCTCGCGGTCAACGGCGGCATGGCGTTTATCTGAGTGCCGCGCACAGCAATGGGAGAGCAGATCATGGGTACTCGTTTACAAGACAAAATTGCCTTTATCAGCGGCGCCGGTTCAGGCATCGGCGCGGCCACGGCGTTGCGCTTTGCCGAAGAAGGCGCGCTGGTGGTGCTGTGCGGGCGGCGCATCGAGCCGCTGCAAGCCGTAGCGGCACAGATCCGTGACAGCGGCGGCCGTGCCGAATGCGCGGTGGCCGATGTCAGCAATGAAGCCGCTTATGTCGGCGCCATCAGCGAGACGGCACAGCGCCACGGCCGTCTGGATATTCTGGTCAACAACGCCATGGCCTACAGCTGGGGCGCGATTGACAGCACCTCGACCGCTGACTGGCATTCGAACTTCGCCACCACGGTGGACGGCACCTTTTGGGGAACACGCACGGCCATGGGCCTGATGCGCGCCCAGGGCAGCGGTTCGATCATCAACCTGGCTTCGATCTGCGGGCAGTTCGGTACGCCGTGGATGGCCGGTTACTCGGCGGCCAAGGCCGCGGTGATCAACTTCAGCCGCGCTGCGGCCAGTGAAGGTGCCAGCCACAACATCCGTTGCAACGTGGTCAGCCCGGGTGTGGTCGAGACACCGGCCACGGCAGGCATGCTCACCGATGACAAGACGCGCACCAATACCGAAAAACTGATCCCGCTCAAGCGCGTCGGCCAGCCGGTGGAAGTGGCCAACGCCATTCTGTTCCTGGCCAGCGACGAAGCTTCATACATCACCGGTGCTTGCCTGCCGGTGGATGGCGGGCGCAGCAGCGAGCTGTACACGGTACTGGAATAAGGACCCTTTTATGGAACAGAGCGCTTTGTTAGCCCGTCTCGATCGGCTGGAATCGATTGATGAGATCCGCCAGCTGGCTGGTAAATATTCGTTGTCGCTGGACATGCGTGACCTCGATGCCCACGTCAATCTGTTTGCCGAAGACATTCGCGTAGGCCGCGAGAAAACCGGGCGTGCGCACCTCAAGGCCTGGGTCGACGACACGTTACGCGACCAGTTTCATGGCACTTCCCATCACCTGGGCCAGCACCTGATCGAGTTCACCGACCCGGACCATGCCGTGGGCGTGGTGTATTCCAAGAACGAGCACGAGACCGGCCCCGAGTGGGTGACCATGCAAATGCTCTATTGGGATGACTATGAGCGCATGCAGGGGCGCTGGTATTTCCGCCGTCGCCTGCCGTGCTACTGGTACGCCAGTGACCTCAACAAACCGCCGATCGGCACGCAAAAAATGCGCTGGCCGGGGCGCGAACCCTACGCCGGTACGTTCCACGATCTGTTCCCGTCGTGGACCGAGTTCTGGGCCAGCCGCCCGGACAAGGAGCAACTGCCGCAAGTGGCGACAGCGGCTCCGCTCGAGCACTTTCTTGCCACCCTGCGCCGTGGGGCTGGCGCACCGAAAATCCGCGTGCGCTGAGGAAATACCATGAGCATTCTGTTTGAACCCGTGCGCCTGGGTGAGCTTGAACTGGCCAACCGTATCGTCATGGCGCCCATGACCCGCAGCCGCGCCGATCAACACGGGGTGCCGACGGCCGAGATGGTCGAGTATTACCGTCAGCGCGCTTCGGCCGGACTGATTGTCGCCGAAGGCACGGCGCCCTCGGCCAGTGGCCTGGGCTACTGTCGCACCCCGGCGATTTACTCCCCGGCACAAATTGCCGCCTGGAAAGCCGTGACCGATGCAGTGCATGCCGAAGGTGGCCTGATTGTGCTGCAACTGATGCATGTGGGGCGTGCAGCCAGCGCCCACAACAAACCGGCAGGCGCCGCCACGGTAGCGCCGTCGGCCTTGCGCGCCCGCACCCAGCTGTTTACCGACACTGCCGGGATGGTCGATACCGACGAGCCGCAGGCCTTGTCGCCGCACGACATCGAACAGGTCATCGAAGATTACCGCCAGGCCGCACTCAATGCACGCCAGGCCGGTTTTGATGGCGTCGAGCTGCACTGCACCAGCGGTTATCTGCCGATGCAATTCATGGCCTCGGGCAGCAACCGGCGTGAAGACCAGTACGGTGGCAGTGTTGAAAATCGCGTGCGCTTCCCGCAGCAGGTGCTGGCAGCGATGGCTTCGGCTATTGGCCCCGGGCGTGTCGCCTTGCGCCTGTGCCCGGGCAATCCGTTCAACGATATCGATGACGAAGACCCGCTGGCCACCGCAGTTGCCCTGTGCAAGGCCGCCGAGCCGATGGGCCTGGCTTATGTGCATATCATGCGCTCACCGCTGGCGGAACTGGATGCCTTTGCCCTGGCCCAGCGTCATTGCAGCAACGGCCTGATCCTCAATGACGGTTTTGACGGCGAATCGGCACAAGCCGCGCTGCAGGCCGGGCAGGGCGATGCAGTGTCGTTTGCCCGACACTTTATTGCCAACCCGGACCTGGTCGAGCGCTTGCGCAAGGGCTTGCCCCTTGCCCGCTTCGACCGCAAGACCCTGTACTCACCTGGCCCGGAAGGCTACAGCGATTACCCGCTGGCCGAGGCGGTGGCGCCATGAACGACATGTCCCGCATCAGCACCCTGACGGCAGTCAGACAACAGCCCGTGCCCCGTGATCAGACCCAGGCACTGCTGGATTTGCGTTCTGCGGCCAGCGGCCAGATCAAACCGGCGGACCTGTATACCCTGGCCGACCGTCTTGAAGGGCAGGCCCGTGCATTCCCCGATCGGCCTTTTATGATCGACGGCGAGCAGCGTGTCACCTACGCCGCCGTGGAAGCCCAGGCCAATCGTATGGCCCATGTGTTTTACGCCAAGGGCCTGCGCCCCGGGGATGTTTGCGCGATTGCCATGGAGAACCGTCCGCAGTTCTTCTACAGCTGGTTCGGACTGGTCAAGCTCGGTGTGGTGGTGGCGTTTATCAACACCCAGGTCAGTGGCAAGCCACTGGTGCATGCCTTGCAATCCACTGCGGCCAGGGCGGTGGTGGTGGGCGAAGAATGCCTGGCCAATCTGCTGGGCACTCAAGGTTTGCCCGATGTCCCGCTGTGGCTGGTCAACGATGCACTGAACCCCTTTGACGGCGAGCTGCCGGCCATTGTCGATATTGACTTTGAACAGCACGTCGCCGCTGCCCCGGCCACGGTCTTCGCCCGTGACGTGCGTGCGGCGATTACGGCCGAAACCACCACACTGCTGATATTTACCTCGGGCACCACCGGCCTGCCCAAGGCGGCACGCTATAGCCATATGCGCTGGTTGTCCTCGGGTGACGTGATGGAAGTCACCCTGGGGGCCACCTGTGACGACGTATTTTACTGCTGCCTGCCGCTGTACCACGGCGCGGCGGCCACTTCGGTGACGTCCACGGCACTGCGCGCAGGTGCGAGCATTGTGTTGCGGCGCAAGTTCAGCGTGCGTGAGTTCTGGCCGGATGTGCGCCGCAACCGCATCACCGTGTTTCAGTACATTGGAGAAATCTGTCGCTACCTGCTCAACCAGCCAGTGGTGACCGGTGAGCGCGAGCACAGTTTGCGCCATATGCTCGGTGCCGGGCTCACGCCTGAATCCTGGCAGCGCTGGCTGGAGCGTTTTGGCCCGATCCAGGTGTTCGAGGGCTGGGGTGCCACCGAAGCCAACGCCAACCTGATCAATGTCGATAACTATGTGGGCTCCTGTGGTCGCGTGCCGGACTGGAGCCGCACCAATCTGCGCCTGGTGCGTTACGACGTGGAAAGCGACAGCCATCCGCGGGATGCAAACGGTTTTTACCAGTTGTGCCAACCGGGAGAAATCGGCGAGGCAATGGGCTTTATCGTTGATCACCCGCAGATAGGCGGTGGGCGTTTCGAGGGGTACACCAGTACTGCGGCCAGCGAGAGCAAGATCCGCCGCGATGTGTTTCAACGTGGTGATGCCTATTGGAGTTCGGGTGATCTGCTGCGTTATGACGACGACGGCTATTTCTATTTTGTCGACCGCATCGGCGACACCTTCCGCTGGAAAAGCGAGAACGTCTCGACCCTGGAAGTGGCCGACACCCTGAGTGATATGCCGGGGCTTGAACTGATCAACGTGTACGGCGTGCAGGTACCTGAACACGAAGGCCGTGCGGGGATGGCGGCGATCTTGATGCAGCCCGAGCATAGCTTTGACCCGCAGGCTTTTTATGAGCTGACGCAAACCCGTTTGCCGCGTTATGCCGCGCCGGTGTTTGTACGGGTAACACTGGCGGCGGACCTGACCAGCACCTTCAAGCTGCGCAAGGTTGATTTGCAGCGTCAGGGTTACGCGCCGCAGTTGTTTGCCGATCCGCTATTTGTGCGCGATGAAAGTAGCCGCACCTATCAGCCGTACTCCCTGCAAGTGCTGGCCCGTAACGGTCTGCTGCCGTTTGCAGGTGCCGGCCATGAATGAACTCGACGCTCAAGGCCATCAATGGCGTGACGGCCTGCGCTACCCCTGGCCACAGGCCCCGGCCAGCGGCCAGGTGCAGGAAGTGGCCGACGGCGTGCTCTGGCTGCGCATGCCGCTGCCGTTTGGCCTTGATCACATCAACCTGTATCTGCTGCGTCACGGTGACGGCTGGGTGGCGGTGGATACCGGGCTGAACAGCGATCAATGTCGCGCCGTGTGGGAGCAGGTGTTTGTCGAAGCCATGGCTGGCTTGCCCCTCAAGGCGGTCATTTGCACCCATTTTCACAGTGACCACACCGGTGTGGTGGGCTGGCTGGCCGAGCGATTTCGTTGCCCGGTGCTGATGACCCATGGCGAGTTCGAGGCGCTGCACCATGGCCCGCCGCGAGCGACGGCACCGGACTGGGCGTTTCTGGATTTTTATCAAAAGGCCGGCTTCAGCGCCGAGCGCGCGACGGCGTTGCTGCCGCTGATCCAGGGCGAGCACTTTCGCCCGCAACTGGTGGCGGGGTTTACCCGGCTGAACCAGGGCAGCCAGTTGACCATCGGCGGGCGGCGCTGGGAGGTGGTGATGGGGAACGGTCATTCACCGGAACACGCCTGTCTGTATGCGCCGGACGATGGTTTGCTGATCTCCGGCGACCAGGTGTTGCCGCGCATCACTTCCACCATTGCCGTGTATGTCAGCGAGCCTCAGGCCAACCCTTTGCGGGACTGGCTGGACTCGATCGAACGGTTGCGCACGATCCCCGACCACGTACTGGTGCTGCCGGCCCATGAACGGCCGTTTTACAACCTGCATCTGCGCCTGGACCAGTTGCGCGACCACCATCGCCAGCACTTGCAGCAGTTGCTGGCAGCGTGCGAACAACCGCGCACCGGGCTGGAAATGATGGGGGTGCTGTTCAAGAAACTGTCAGGCCGTTTCGACGAGCTGATGGCGCTAGGCGAGACGTTGGCGCATGCCAATTACCTTATGGCCGAGGGGGCGCTCGTTCGTGAGGAAGAAGGAGGGCTGCATCGTTATCGACAGGCCCCGACAGGAGTCGTGAAGTTCGACCCGCTTGAGTTGCTTTGAACACAACGCAATGACGCTTGAACCCATCGAAGCGGCCACCGAGTCGCTAATCAGGAGAGGCAGAGTGATCAATAAAAATAACAATAATTGTTCAGGGCAGCGCCCGCACAACTTCCAGGCCAGTGGCCTGGCCGTTGCCGTGGCGCTGGTCTGCAGCCCGCTGTGGGCAGGGGACACCATCGAGTTCGATGACGGCACCACGATTGATTGGTCGGTCACCACCAGCTATGGCATCGGTACGCGGCTGGGCAATCCCAGCGGCCGGTTGATGGGGGTCAACGTCGATGATCCGAACCGCAACTTTGATCAGCACAGCCTCACCACCAACCGGGTGGGCGCGCTGGGCGAAATGATCCTGCGCAAAGACAACTACGGTGCGGTGGTGCGCGCCAGTACCTTTTACGACGATGTGTATCACCGCAAGAATGACAACGATTCACCGGCCACCGTCAACAAATACGGCGACAACGACGAGTTCACCAGTGACACCCGCTACTACAGCGGTGGCCGCACGCGCCTGCTCGACGCTTATGTGTTTGGCGGCTGGCGTTTTGAAAACGACACCATGCTCGACGTAAAAGCGGGTCGGCATATCGAGTCATGGGGCGAGAGCCTTTACTACCCTGGCGTCAACGGCGTGCAGAACCCGTCCGATGCGGTCAAGGCCGCGCAGCCGGGGGTTGAGGTCAAAGAGGTGCTGCTGCCGGTGGGGCAGTTCTCGGCGTCTTACCGGATCAACCCGAAAATTACCCTGGGCGGTTATGTGCAGTACGAGTGGAAGGGCACCGAACTGCCGCCGGTGGGCAGCTTTTTGTCGACTTCCGACGTGATCGGCCCGGGCCGCGAATTTTTGTATATGGGCGCCAACAAGGTGCCTTACCTGGGCACCGACGAGCCGCGCGACAGCGGCCAGTGGGGTGCTCAGGTCCGCTACAGGCCGATTACCGACCTCGAAGTATCGCTGTTCCATGTTGTGTACCACGACAAAAACCCGGCCACTGCGCTGGAGGGCTGGGACCCGATACCGGCAGGCCCCGGTGGCCTGGCTTACAAGGCCAACGGCTACCGGGTCAAATATTTTGAAGACATCAAACTCACCGGTATCAGTGCCACCACCAAGCTTGGCGAGTACCAGCTTGGTGCGGAGTGGTCGTATCGCGACGGTGCTCCGGTGATGGTCAATACCGGTCTGGGCCCGGTGCCGGCCAAGGGTAAGGGCCAACAGTTCCAGTTGTCGGCCATGCGCATCCTGGGGGACCGCCCCTGGGCCAGCCAGACCACCCTGACCGGTGAGTTTGTCACGGTGCGTGCCGACCACGCCGACGAAACCTCTGCCGCGCCGAACCTTGAAGGTGTGGGCCTGTTGCCGTCGCTGGTGCCGTCCGTGCAACCGTCCGATCAGTACACCTACAAAACGGCCACGGCCTGGCGTACCCGCTCTTCGAGCGCTTACACCGTGGGCGCCTCGTTCAGTTACCCGGGCGTATTCCAGGGCTGGGACCTTGAAGTGCCGTTCACCTTCTCCAACGTATTCAGCGGTGCGGCACCGATGTCGGGAACCATTGCCGGGGTGGCGGGGGACAGGCGCCTGAGTGCGGGTACCACCTTCAAATACCTGGGCAACCTGGAAGTATCCCTCAGGTATATCGGGTACCTGGGCTCCCCCGACCCGATCTACCGCCCGCTGGCAGACCGTGACTACGCCACGTTCTCGATGAAATACACGTTCTGACGACTTGCCTGCCCCTGTGTGGGAGCGGGCTTGCTCGCGATACAGGCACTGAGGTTTTGCAGCAGAACCGCGTCGGTGCCAGCGCGAGCAAGCCCGCTCCCACGGAACGGCCTGATTTGCACTTTTAAAGAGAGAAAACCATGGGTCTTAAAGGTCATGCCGCCATTGTTGGCAGCGCTCAGTACAAACCGGAGAAATACGCCACGGCCCCGCGAATGTTCCATCTGGAACAAGTGGCTGACCTGGCGGCCCGGGCGTTACAGGATGCCGGCTTGCAGGCATCGGATCTCGACGGGCTGGTGATCAATGGCCCGCATTTTCATGAAGCCTCAGTGTTCGTCCCGGCTATGGCCGCCGAGTACCTGGGCTTGCGCCTGAATTTTGCCGAAGTGGTCGACCTTGGCGGCTGTACCTCGGTGGGCATGGTCTGGCGCGCTGCCGCTGCCATTGAGCTGGGTTTGTGCCAGGCGGTGCTGTGTGTGCTGCCCGCGCGCATGGCACCCATGGGCCCGGATGAGGACGCCAGCTGGATGGCCCGGGCCATGCGCTTTGGCGGCCACAGCACGGCATTCGGTGCACCCGAAGCCGAGTTCGACTTGCCGTACGGGCATATGGGCCAGAACACCGGCTACGCGATGATCGCCCAGCGCTATGCCGCGCAATATGGTTATGACCCGCGGGCACTGGCAAAAATAGCGGTCGATCAGCGCACCAATGCGCAGTACAACCCCGAAGCGATGTTTTACGGCCAGCCGCTGACCATCGAGCAAGTGCTGGCCAGTAAAAAAGTTGCCGACCCGCTGCATGTACTGGAAATCGTCATGCCGGTGGCCGGTGGCGCCGCGATGATTATCGCCTCCAAAGAGGTGGCAGCACGGGCGCGCAAGCGGCCGTCGTGGATCACTGGTTTCGGCGAGCACCTGGCGTTCAAGTCGCCGTCCTATGCCCAGGACATGCTGCACACACCTATCGGGCCTGCCTCGCAGCGCGCATTCGCAATGGCCGGGCTCAAACCGGCCGATGTGGATGCGGCACAAATTTACGACTGCTACACCATCACCGCCTTGCTGACCCTGGAAGACGCCGGTTTTTGCGCCAAGGGCGAAGGCATGAACTTTGTCCGTGAACACGACCTGACCTGGCGCGGCGATTTCCCGATGAACACCCACGGCGGCCAGCTCAGCTTTGGCCAGGCCGGCGCGGCGGGGGGGATGAGCCAGGTGATCGAGGCGGTGACGCAAATTGCCGGTGAAGCGGGCGAGCGCCAGCTCAAACGCTGCGACACGGTATATGTCTCAGGCACCGGTGGGGTGATGAGTGAGCAGGGCGCATTGATACTTCAGGGAGCATAAATCCGATGTCGAACAACAAACCAATGCCGGTTCCGACCGAGATTTCTGCACCGTTCTGGGAAGGCCTGAAGGCCGAGCGCCTGCTGATTCAGCAATGTGAACGATGCAGCCACTGGGTGTTTTACCCGCGCAGGCACTGCCCGGCGTGCTTTACCCATGCCCTGACCTGGCGTGAAGTCAGTGGTGGCGCGACGCTGTACAGCTTTACCGTGACACGCATCGCGACCCTGCCGGACTTTGCCGATGAAATGCCGCAGATACTGGCGGTGGTCGAGCTGGATCAGGGTGTGCGCATCAATACCAATCTGGTCGGGCTGGACGAGTCTGAAGTCAAAGTGGGCATGCGCCTGCAACCGGTATTTGCCGAGGTCGATGCCAAGGGCAACCGGCTGCTGCGTTTTACCGGGCTGGACAAGGATGCCGAGGCGTTGAAGACGCTGCGTACGGTTGAGCAACCGGTGCCAGAAACCGCAGTGCCAGTGCGCCAGATTGCCCTGGATGACGAAGAGGGCCTGCAGGCGCTGGTCAGCGACGAGTTCAGCCCATGGAGCAACCAGGTGGTGGTCGATCAGGGCCTGATTGACAGCTTTGCCCAGTTATCCGGGGATGATTACTGGATCCACACCGACCCGGAACGGGCGCGCAAGCAAAGTCCGTTTGGCGGCACCATCGCCCACGGTGCGCTGGTGCAGATCCTGCAGTCACGGATGAAACTCAACCTGGGTTACGAGATCACCGGGTTCACCAATATGGTCAACTATGGTTCGGATCGCCTGCGCTTCCCGGCACCGGTGCCGGCGGGCTCGACCATCCATGCGCGGGCCCGGGTCAAGCGGGTAGAGCGGGTCAGAAGCGGTACTCAGCTGACCCTGGAACTCAATACCCATGTGCTGGGCAGCGAGCGGCCGTCGGTAATCAATGAACTGGTGATTTTGTATATGTGATGCCCTGTGGGAGCGGGCGTGCCCGCGATGCTATCGACGCGGTTTTAATGACACACCGCGCCGCCTGCATCGCGGGCAAGCCCGCTCCCACCGGTTTAAGGCGCCCCACCTGAGCGCTTTAGTCTCAACGGACGATGAACCCCACCCCCATCCTTCCCATACTCCTCCAAGCCAATAAATACAGGCATTGAGGAGCAGGCACATGATCGACATTCGTGGTTTGAGCTACTTCGTTGCAGAGTCTGCAGATCCCGTTCAATGGCAGCGTTACGCCGAAGACGTGCTCGGGATGATGGTCAGCGAAGCACCCGCCGGCGGCTTGTACGTGAAGATGGATGAGCGTCCGTATCGCATGCTTATCGTGCCGGGCGGTGAGTCGCGGTATCTGGCTTCCGGTTGGGAGCTGGCCGGCGAAAAGGCTTTCAACGCCGCGATCGAAGTGCTGGATCAGGCCGACGTCAACTGGCGCCTGGGCAGCGCCGAACAGTGCGATCAGCGCGGTGTGCAAGCACTGCTGCACGTCACCGACCCTTCAGGTAACCGCCATGAATTGAGCTGGGGCCATCGCTCCGATTGCCAGCCCTTTGTCTCGCCCCAGGGAGTGCCGGGTTTTGTCACCGGTGATATGGGCCTGGGCCACACCGTACTGCCCGCGCCAAATTTCGATGCCACCCTGGCGTTTGCCAAGGATGTGCTGGGCTTTGAGCTGTCGGATATTTTCAACTTCCGTCCCGACCCTTCGGCACCACCGATCCGCATCCATTTTCTGCATTGCAAAAATAGCCGTCACCACAGCCTGGCCCTGGCCGAGTACCCGGTGCCGTCCGGCTGCGTGCATGTGATGGTCGAGGTCGAGTCGATGACCGAAGTGGGCCGCGCCCATGACCGGCGCATCGCGCATGACGTACAGCTGTCGGCCACCCTCGGCCAGCATCTGAATGACCGCATGACCTCTTTCTATATGAAAACCCCTTCAGGTTTTGACCTGGAGTATGGCTATGGCGGCTTGCTGGTGGATTGGCAGGACCACAGCGCTTTTGAATTCACCCGGGTAAGCCTGTGGGGCCATGACTTCTCCGCAGGACAGTCGTAAGGAGCACTACATGAACAAGCAAATGACAGCGGCAGACGTGGTCGGCCAACTGCGCGACGGCATGACCATCGGCTTCGGCGGCTGGGGCCCGCGGCGCAAGCCCATGGCGATCGTGCGCGAGATCCTGCGTTCTGACGTCAAGGATCTCACCGTGGTCGCCTATGGCGGTCCCGAGGTCGGCATGCTCTGCGCTGCCGGCAAGGTCAAAAAACTGATTTTCGGCTTTGCCACCCTCGATGCCATCCCGCTCGAAGCCTACTTTCGCAAGGCCCGCGAGGCCGGAGAACTGGAGCTGATGGAACTGGACGAGGGCATGCTGCAATGGGGCCTGCGGGCCGCCGGCATGCGTCTGCCGTTCTTGCCGACCCGTTGTGGCCTGGCCACCGATGTCAGCCGCCTGAACCCCGGGATCAAGCGGGTGCAGTCGCCCTATGCGGATGGCGAGGTGTTGCTGGCCATGCCGGCGCTGAATCTGGATATCGCCTTTTTGCACGTCAACGTTGCCGACCGCCTGGGCAATACCCTGGTAACGGGCCCCGATCCTTATTTCGATCATTTGTATGCCCGTGCCGCCAAACAGTGCTTTGTCTCCTGTGAGCGGATCGAGGAGCGCTTGAACCTGGATGCCGCCCAGGCCCGCTTCAACACCTTCGAACGTTATCTGGTCAGCGGCGTGGTGCATGCACCCTTTGGTGCGCATCCAACAGCCTGCCCCTCCGATTACGGCTGGGACCTTAGCCACTTGAAACGCTACAGCGCCAGCGCTGCCGAAGAAGGTGGCTGGGAAGGTTATGTAGCCGAGTTTGTGACCCCGGGCGAAAGCGCCTACCAGGCCAGCAATGGCGGGGTCGATCGATTGAGCGCTTTGCCGCTGCCCGTGTTTTGAGGAGTGTGGACATGACTGCTACTAGCGAATTTACCCTGGCTGAACTGTTGATCGTGGCCGCCTGTGAAGCCTGGCGCGGTAACGGCGAAGTGATTGCTTCGGGCCTGGGGGTAATCCCGCGCCTGGGCGCGAGCCTGGCCAAACTGACCCATAGCCCGGAACTGTTGATGACCGACAGCGAGGCATTTCTGGTGGAAGAGCCTATTCCCCTGGGGCCGCGTGGAGATTTTGTACCGCGTTATTCGGGCTATCTGTCGTTCGAGCGGGTGTTCGAGTGCGTGTGGGGCGGGCGTCGCCACGCCATGATCGGTCCGACCCAGATCGACCGCTGGGGCCAGACCAACCTGTCGTGCATTGGCGACTACCAAAAGCCCAAGGTGGCAATGCTCGGGGTGCGCGGTTTGCCGGGCAACAGCATCAACCATATCAACTCGTTCTTCGTGCCGTCGCACAACACCCGGGCGTTTGTCGCCGGGGAAGTGGACATGGTCTCGGGTGTCGGCTTCAAGCCCGAGCGCTGGGAAGAGGGCATGCGCAGCGACCTGATGGACATCCGCCTGATCGTCACCGACCTGTGTGTGATGGACTTCGGCGGACCGGACCGGGCCGTGCAGGTGCGTTCCCTGCATCCGGGCGTGAGCTTTGAAGAGGTACAGGAGAAAACCGGATTCCCGCTGCTCAAGGCCGCCGACCTCAAGCAGACCGTGGCGCCGACGCCGGAGCAACTGGCGCTGATCCGCCGCCTCGATCCCCATGACTATCGCGCCTCTGCGCTCAAGGGCAACCCGCCCGGCATTCGTCAGGCCTGATGGCCAGGAGTTCATATGAGCAGCGACAGCGAATTTGTGCAGCGGGCTGACACCGCTGTGTATGAAACCGAGGACCCGGTGCTTTATGGGGTGGCCGATGGTATCGCCACGCTGACCATGAACCGGCCGACCGTCAATAACGCGCAAAACTCGCAGATGACCTACGCCCTGGACGACGCCTTGCGCCGTGCCGTCAATGACGATGCGGTGAAGGTCATTGTGCTGCGCGGCAATGGTAAGCATTTTTCCGCAGGGCACGATATCGGCACGCCGGGGCGCGATATCAACAAGGAATTTGAGCGCGCCAGCCTGTGGTGGGACCACACCAACAAGCCGGGCGGCGAGTACCTCTATGCCCGCGAGCAAGAGGTGTACCTGGGCATGTGCCGGCGCTGGCGCGAACTGCCCAAGCCGACCATTGCCATGGTGCAGGGGGCGTGCATTGCCGGCGGGCTGATGCTGGCCTGGGTCTGTGATTTGATCGTGGCCAGTGACGATGCTTTTTTTCAGGATCCGGTGGTACGCATGGGCATTCCGGGGGTTGAGTATTTTGCCCACCCCTATGAACTGAACCCGCGCATTGCCAAGGAGTTTCTGTTTACTGGCGATCGCATGAGCGCCGAACGCGCCTACCAGATGGGCATGGTCAATCGCCTGTTTACCCGCGAAGGGCTGGAGGCCGGTACCTATGCGCTGGCAGCGGCCATCGCCAAACAGCCGCGCATGGGCCTGGCCCTGACCAAGCAGGCGATCAATCACGTCGAGGACTTGCAGGGCAAGCGTACGGCGATGGACGCGGTGTTTGCCTGGCATCACTTCGCCCATAGCCATAACGAGCTGCTGTCCGGGGACAAGCTGGGCGGCTATGACGCCAAGGCCATGATTGAAGCGAACAAGAGTGCTGCGGGAGAGCGTGGATGAGTGACTATCTGCAAACGGCATTGACCGATGCCCTGGGCTGCCGTTACCCCATAGTGCAAACCGCGATGGGCTGGGTAGCGGACGCCAATCTGGTGATCGCCAGTACCCGTGCGGGGGCCTTCGGTTTTCTGGCCGGAGCGACCATTGCGGCGGATCAGCTGGAGGGCCAAATCCTGCGGGTGATCGAGGCCACGGGGGGGAGTAATTTCGGCCTCAATTTCCATATGTTCCAGGAAAACGCCGCGCAGTGCGTGGACCTGGCCATCAAGTACCGCCTGCGAGCCGTCAGCTATGGCCGCGGCCCCGACCGCCAGACCATCGGGCGTTTCAAAAAGGCCGGGGTGTTGTGCATTCCCACCGTGGGTGCGCTTAAACACGCACTCAAGGCCGTGGAACTGGGCGCGGACATGGTCACCGTACAGGGCGGCGAGGGTGGCGGGCATACCGGGGGCGTGCCGAGCACCATTTTACTGCCGCAGGTGCTGGATGCGGTGCGGGTGCCGGTGATTGCCGCGGGGGGCTATTCCACCGGGCGCGGGCTGGCCGGGGCGCTGGCCACAGGTGCGGCCGGGGTGGCCATGGGCACGCGGTTCCTGATGACCCAGGAGTCGCCAACCCCGATCGCGACGCTGGAGCGCTACGTGAAAGTGACCGACCCACAGCAGATTCGCGTGACGACGGCAGTGGATGGCATGCGCCACCGCATGATCGAAAACGCTTTTATCAATCGTCTGGAAAAAGCCGGTGCCTTTGGCCGCCTGCGCATTGCCCTGGGCAGCGCCTGGCACTGGAAGCAACACACCGGCATGAGCCTTGGGCATATGCTCGGTGTTTTTGCCAAATCAATAAAAGAAGACCCTGCTGCGCTGTCGCAGACGGTGATGGCGGCCAATCAGCCGGTGCTGTTGCAGCGCTCGATGGTGGATGGCGTACCGGATGAGGGGATTTTGTCCAGCGGGCAGGTGGCCGCTGCCATTGGCGAACTGAAAAGTTGCCAGAGCCTGATCGACGAGATGGTGCAAGAGGCCGAGCGCTGCCTGATAGCGGTGAATGCACGTCATCAGGCAGCGCGCTGTAAGGCGGGGGAAGCGGCAGCCATCTGAAACGGCTGGCTCTGCTGTAATTTAACTTATCTGGATACAAAGCCTGTCCGCTCTGGCCCGTGGGGCAAGCATTCTGATCACTACACTTTTTAATTATTGTGCAGTTCAGGAAGCTGATTTATGCCCCAAGCCTTGCATCGCCATACTCCCTTGCTAACCGCTTATGACCCTCGCGGGCTGGCCATCTGCACGGTGGCCTGTCATCGGCGCACTGCGGCGCAGGAACCTGAAGCGCGGATCAGCCGCCAGGTGTTTGGCCCCAGCGGTTTTTTGACCGAACAGTGGGATCCGCGTCTGGTGGCATTGCGCCGTAAAAATCCGACTACGGTGCCCAATCAGCGCAATCGATCTTCGCTGTCGGGGCGCCTGCTGCGCAGCGACAGTGTTGACCGCGGCGTGCGTATCAGCCTGGCAGGGGCGGGCGGGCAACTGCGCTTTAGTTGGGATGCCCGGGGTACCCGCAGCATCTGGGAATACGATGAACTGCTGCGCCTGAGCGCCGTATTCGAACAGGGCGCCGGAACTGAGGTTGCGCATTGTGTCGAGCGTCTGACCTATGCCGACAACAGCGCTGTGCATGCGCGCCAAAATGGCTGCGCCCGGCTGATCCGTCATGACGACCCTGCCGGCACGCTGTGGTTTGAGGGCTATGACCTGCTGGGGCATGTGACGAGTCAGTCACGGCGATTCGTACGTGACGCATCCCAAGCGCCCAACTGGTCGCCGCAGGCCGGGTTGCGTGAGCAGCACCTTGAATCCCGAAGCTGGCGCACTCAATGGCGCCGTGATGCTGTGGGCCAGTTGGTTGAGCAAATCGATGCCCAGGGCAATCGGCAGCGTATGCGCCATGATGTGGACGGTCTGCTGGCTGCGGTGATGGTCAATCTCGGCAGCGGTCGCCAGCACAGTGTGGTGCAGCAAAGATCCTATAACGCGAGCGGCCAGATAGAAGTTGAACGGTCGGGCAACGGGGTAGTGCGTGCCCTGGCCTACAGCCCGTTGGATGACCGCCTGCAGCAACTGAAAACATGGCGCACCAGTAATCCGGGTGAAGCCTTGCAGGACTTGAACTATGTCTATGACCGGGTTGGCAATGTGCTGAATATCAGTGATGCAGCGCAACCTGTGCTGTGGTCTGATAATACCCGGCTGCAAGCATTGAGCACTTATACCTACGACTCGCTCTACCAACTGATAGAAGCCACGGGCCGTGAAAACGCCAGCAATCTCAATGGCCCGCAGCTGCCCGTTGCTGCGGGCCTGGGTGCGGCCAACGGTCAGCGTATGCGTAACTACCGTCAGTCGTATACCTACGATGCAGGCGGCAATCTTGCCCGACTGCAACACATGCCCAGCCACGGTTCTGGCTATACGCGACAGATGAACGTGGCTGACCACAGCAATCACGGCCTTGAACAAAAGTCGGGGCTGCCCGCCCGCCCCGGGCTGGCAAGCGGCTTTGACGCGAATGGCAACCAGCAGGTACTCGAACCGGGGCAGTGGCTGAGCTGGACCCTGCGCAATCAATTGCAGCGAGTTACCCGTGTCACACGTCAGGACGGTGCCAACGATGATGAGGCCTATGTCTACGACAGCAGCGGGGCAAGGGCGCTTAAAATCAGACAGTCCCATGGCCATCGTCAGCCCCGTCGTGAAGAGGTGTATTACTTGCCCGGTCTCGAAGTCCGGCGCAACAGCGCCACGGGCGAATGGTTGAATGTGCTGACGGTGGCCGGTGATCTCAATAGCGCGAGCATATTGCAGTGGGAGAAGGGGCGCCCCGAAAGCATCGATAACGAACACATGCGTTTGAGCCTCTCGGACCATCTGGGCTGCAGCATGCTGGAGCTGGATGGCTCTGGGCGGTTACTCAGTCAGGAAAGCTACTACCCCTATGGAGCCACTGCCTGGTGGGCGACGAAAAATACCCTTGAAGCCCGTTATAAATTTATTCGCTATTCGGGCAAGGAGCGCGATGCCAGCGGGCTCTACTATTACGGCTTGCGGTATTACGCACCGTGGCTGGCGCGCTGGGTCAGCGCCGATCCGGGCGATGATATTGATGGCATGAACCTGTACGCGATGGCGCTGGGCAATCCCGTCGGCAGGGTCGACGAGCAGGGCCTGCTGAGTTCGGAGGCGGCTATTGGCCGGTTTGCCGGATTGCACTCGGCCATCTCCGGGCTGTCCAGGCAGATCAGGTCGCGGTGGCAGGCTTCGAGTGCCGCCGCGATTCGTGATGGGCTGGCAACCTGGATCAGTAATGTTGTCGGGGTGGGGGTCGACCTGGCCCTGTTTGAGGGTCGTCAACCGACTCACGGGCTCAATGTTGCCTTGCGAAGTACGGTAAATGCCATTGATGCACTGGCCGTCATGCACATGGGTACCGGGCTTTTTGCAAACTTGACTCACTGGAGCCCCTTTATCGGTTTTATTGCCGCAAACGTTACGCACAGGGGCTTTGAAATGCGAGGTGCCAGCGAGGGGGCGGGTTCTGATGAGGTTTGGGATCCCGTGGCTCGAGTGAGGCTGGCGGGGCATGTGCGCTCACTTACACGTGAAGTCCTGCAGCAGACCTTGAGAGGTTACGGTGACAGCGTGTCCTGGGGGCAGACCCCGGTAAGTTCCAGAATCATGCGAACGATGATGAGTGCAGGTGCCTATGGCCTGGCTACTGTTCCCAACGCGGTCTATGGTCAGTTTGTGCCAGGGCCACTGCAGCCGAATATAGCGCCTGTGATCGAGGCTTATGACGGGGCGGCGGGGACGTACATTCGCGCGGGCCATCAATCTGCTCAGCTGGATCGTCACGTGAATACGCTGCAGATCCCGCCAGGGATGGCCACGTTTCATGGAGGCATGAGCAGGATGTTCAATCAGACGTGGGTTTACTGGGCCGGGGTCGGGATCGAGGCCATCGCCGCGTATGTCACAGGTTCGCCGATAGCGCAGCAAAGTTCACGGGCCAGGGCCTGGGTGGGGGCTGCCAAAGGGGCGGTATCGGCACTGACCGAGGTGCGTGGGCTTTTGCTGCAAACGGCCAGAAGTGGTTACAACAGCCTGTTCAAGCGTTGGAGACCGGTCAAGCACTGATGATGGATAACCTGCGGCGGCGGGCCTGTTCGCGATGATAGTGCTCCGGTTTGGTGTGATACGCCACGCTGCCTGCACCGCAGGCATTGTGCTGCCCACGCTGTCTGAGGCTTGCCAGATCATCGTGGCAGCGCTTGGCATCAGGACAGAAATCCGCCATCTACATTCAGCGAGATACCCGTGGTGTAGCTCGATGCATCGCTTGCCAGATACAGCACAGCCCCGGCCATCTCGCCGGGGGCGGCGACGCGTTTGAGCGGGATGTGTTGCAGGGCGGTCTTGAGAATGGCGTCGTTGCTGACCAGCGCCGAGGCAAACTTGGTGTCGGTCAGCCCCGGTAGTAACGCATTGCAACGAATGCCGAACCCTGCACATTCCTTGGCAAACACCTTGGTCATATTGATCACCGCTGCCTTGGTCATCGAATACACACCCTGGAACACTCCCGGTGATACGCCGTTGATCGAGGCTACGTTAATGATGCTGCCGCCGCCGTGCTCGCGCATCAGCTTCCCTGCCTCCACGGACATAAAGAAATAGCCGCGAATATTTACATCGACGGTTTTCTGGAAAGCGCCAAGGTCGGTGTCCAGTACGTTGCAGAACTGCGGATTGGTCGCGGCGTTGTTGACCAGAATATCGATGCGGCCAAAGTCTGCGCGTATGCGCGCAAAGGTCTGAGTGATCTGTTCCATTTCGCCAATATGGCAGGCGATGGCAGTGGCCTTACCGCCCTCGGCGATGATTGCATCGGCCACTGGCTGACAGCCTTCGAGTTTGCGGCTGGAGACAATGACGTGGGCACCTTGTTGGGCCAGCAGCCTGGCAATGGCTTCACCGATGCCGCGGCTGGCACCGGAAACAAAAGCGATTTTGCCATCAAGGTCGAACAGTTGAGTCCTGGACATGTTGATTCCCTGTTATCTGGGGCTTAGAGGCTGGAGCGGCGAATGACGTTGAGGCTCATCTGCTCCAGCAGCGCGTTCATTTGTATGAACTGGGCAAAACGTTTGTCTGCGGTCTGGCCGTGGTAGTAGCGGTAGTAGATCTGTTGAACGATACCCGCCAGACGAAACAGGCCGTAGGTGTAGTAGAAATCGTAGTTGTCTATCTGAATCCCGGAACGCTCGGCGTAGTAATCCACAAATTCGCGGCGGGTCAACATACCCGGAGCGTTGCTCGGCTGGCGCCGCATCAGTTGCACCGGTGCTGGGTCATCCGCCTCGATCCAGTAGGCGAGGGTGTTGCCCAGGTCCATCAGCGGATCACCCAGCGTAGTCAGCTCCCAGTCCAGCACGCCGATGATCTGCATCGGGTTGGCGGGATCTAGGATCACATTATCAAAGCGGTAGTCGTTGTGAACGATAGCCGGGGTCGGGTAGTCGGCTGGCATTTTGGCGTGCAGCCAGTCTTTTACTGCGTGCCAATGGGGTGCATCCGGGGTCAGGGCCTTTTCGTAGCGCTCGCTCCAGCCGCTGATCTGGCGCTGCACGTAGCCTTGCGGCTT
The DNA here is from genome assembly GCF_012985715.1 of Pseudomonas sp. WS 5051. Classification (NCBI taxonomy): domain Bacteria; kingdom Pseudomonadati; phylum Pseudomonadota; class Gammaproteobacteria; order Pseudomonadales; family Pseudomonadaceae; genus Pseudomonas; species Pseudomonas sp. WS 5051. The sequence continues at coordinate 5,953 of NZ_JAAQWV010000013.1, read as the reverse complement.
ACCCAGATCGGCCAGGCCGCAAGCGTTGTAGTCAACGCGATGCAACTCGACCAGTTTGTCGATAAAGCTCTTGCACAGGGTTCTGCTGGCGTCGGCGCCCAATGCCAGTTCCTGCGGCAGATCCGAGCGCAGGATGATGCCCCTGACCCGTTCCATGACATAGAACCCGGAGCCGATCAGACTTTCGTCGGAGCAGTGGGCGTAGGCCCTGGGGCAGTAGGGGAAGGCGTCCTTGAGCTGATTGAGGATGCGAAACTCGCGGCCCATGTCGTGCGCCGATTTGGCCTTTTGGCCAAAGGGCGGGCGGCGCAGTACCAGCTCTCGACCCGGGTATTCAATCAGGTAAGTCAGGTTCGAGGCGCCGCCGGGGAACTGGCTGATCGCAGGTTCCCCCACAAGGCCAGGAATATTTGCCTTGAGGTAAGGGTCAATGCGGCTGGCGTCGAGTTCTTCGCCGGTGCGGATGCGGGTGGACGAGTCGGTAAGCGCCATGTTTATCTCTTCTGTTTATAGTTGAGGCCTGACAACATTCGCTAATCTAATGGGCGGCCCGGGTCTCGACAAGTCGGCTGCTGCCTTAATAGGCAGGGCTGTTAGCAGGGGATCAGCGTCTTTGATGGCCACTGCCTCAATAAACCGCAGGGCAAAAAAAACCGAAGCGCGTGGGCTTCGGTTTTCGGTGCTGCGTGTGGCTTAGGCCGGGAACAGCTCGCTCAGTTTCATGGCCAGCATCATGTCGCCTTCAGCGCGCAGTTTGCCGCCCATAAATGCCTGCATGCCATCGGTTTCGCCGCTAACGATGCCTTCCAGGGTCTCGCCGTCCATCACCAGGGTGACCTGGGCGTCAGGGTTTTCACCTTCTTTGAGTTCACAAGTGCTGTCTTTAACGATCAGCGAGAAGTGTTTATCTTCATCGATGCGGAAACCAAAAACCAGGTCCAGGCCTGCAGCAGCGGCTGGGTTGAATTTGGCTTTCATTGCTTGAACGGCATCAGCTACAGAAGTCATGGTTCGATCCTTATATAGGGTGGAGTACGGCGGCCCGAAGGCCGCGGTTGCCGACGCTCAACGATAGGTGATGAGTGACGGCGTCTTCAACAGTTGCAAATGCACATGACTGTTGAAGGAAGCCAGGGTGACCTCGCGGCCATGAAACTTGAGCTGGCTGAGCGAGGTATTGACGATTTGCCAGCCGAGCTTGAAGGCATCGGTGGCCGGAATTCGGGTCAATAGGTGGACCAGGGCCGTAATGGTGCCTGCAGAAGTGAACACGACAATGTTCTGCTGGCCCTTGGCAAGGTCGAGCAGGCGGTTCAGTCCGCCCTGCACCCGTTCGACAAAGCCCAGCCAGGTTTCCAGTCCAGGGGTATCGTAAGTGCCACTGAGCCAGCGCTCGATGATCAGTTCGAAAATGCGCTGGAACTCTGCCGGATTGTGGGCGGCATTGTTCATCGCCGTCAGGGCCTCTGGCTCGTCCGGCAGCAAGCCGGGAAGCAGGGCATCAAGGATGGCGTAAGCATCGAATTCGTTGAAGGCAGCGTCTGTTTCCAGTGTAGGGGCGGGCAGCCCGGCGGCGTGCAGTTGTGCCAGGGCATGGCGTGCGGTGTCTTGCTGACGTGTCAGATCACCGGCCAGGCAACGGTCAAAGCGCAAATTCAGTTCGGCCAGATGCTGACCGGCAATTTGCGCCTGGTGCACGCCCAGTGGTGACAACTTGTCGTAGTCATCTGCACCAAAGGAGGCCTGGCCATGTCTGATCAAATAGATGCTGCCCACGTGCGCGTCATTCCTGAGCACTGAAAGTCAGGCGAGGTTAGGAGGATGGCAAGTGGCTGTCAATGAAAAAACATACGCTTGTTTGAATTGCTGCGAATGCCCCTGATCAAGGTGTTTCACGGCTGGCAGGCCCCGGTTGGCGTCGGTATGCTGGTTGCCATTGCGCAGCCCTGACCCTCGGGCTGCAATCGTTTTCAAGGAGAGGCTGTGGAATTTCTTGCCGAGTACGCCAGTTTTCTGGCTAAAACCGTGACTCTTGTGGTCGCCATTGTGGTGGTGCTGGTGACTGTTGCTGCATTGCGTGGCAAAGGGCGCCGTTCTACCGGGCAATTGCAGGTCACCAAACTCAATGATTTCTACAAGGGCCTGCGTGAACGCCTGGAGCAATCGCTGCTGTCCAAAGACCAGTTCAAGGCACTGCGCAAGCAGACTGCCAAGGCCGACACAAAACTGAAAAAACAGCCTGAAACCAAGGCAAATGTCTTCGTGCTGGATTTTCACGGTGATATCAAGGCCTCGGCGACAGAAAGCCTGCGCCATGAAATTACTGCCTTGCTGACCCTGGCCAGGCCGACTGACGAAGTGGTGCTGCGTCTGGAAAGTGGTGGTGGCATGGTGCACAGCTATGGCCTTGCGTCGTCGCAATTGGCACGTATCCGTCAGGCAGGCATTCCGCTGACCATCTGCATCGATAAAGTTGCTGCCAGCGGTGGCTACATGATGGCTTGTATCGGCCAGAAGATTATCAGTGCACCGTTTGCAATTCTGGGTTCCATCGGTGTGGTGGCGCAGTTGCCCAACGTCAATCGCCTGCTCAAAAAGCACGACATTGATTATGAAGTGCTGACGGCGGGCGAGTACAAGCGAACGCTCACGGTATTTGGCGAAAACACCGAAAAAGGTCGTGAAAAGTTCCAGCAGGACCTGGATATCACCCATCAGCTGTTCAAGAACTTCGTGTCCAAGTACCGCCCGCAGCTGGCGATTGATGAAGTGGCGACCGGCGAAGTGTGGCTGGGCGTTGCTGCGGTCGATAAACAGCTGGTCGACGAATTGAAAACCAGCGATGAGTATTTGTCCGAGCGGGCCGCGAATGCACAGCTGTATCACCTGCACTATGCCCAGCGCAAAAGTTTGCAGGAGCGTGTGGGGCTGGCTGCCAGCAGTTCGGCGGAACATGTTGTTGACTCATTGTGGAGTCGTTTGACCCAATCACGTTTCTGGTGATTAGTCAGGCGCTGTTGTAAGTTTTACAACAGCGCCTGCGTCTGTGTCTGGTGCGGTAGTTAATTATCGTTTAAAACATGTTTTTTAATAAATAACCTGATTCTTTATCAAGTATTCAGCCGACTATTTTTTAGTGTTGTCTATAAGCTGAAGGCACGAATCCCTATCGAGCCTTTACCATGACCGATGCTATTAGTTATCCGTTATCAGAGTCTGAACGATCCGTTGTCGACTATGCCCGTCGATTGGCGAATGTGCCGGTTGAAAACCAGCACGAAACCTATATTGCGGGGTTGCTTGCACCCTGGTTTAAATATGCGTCGCCGATGTTGCGCGAAAGATTACTTAACAGTTTCAAATTAGGGCAAATGGCTCAGCGCGAGGTCGCGCGCGTGCTGGCCCAAATCAAGCCGATAGAGTCGTTCGCCGAGCCGTTGCTCAAGGAGGCGCTGAAGGCACGTGGCTGGACAGATGCTGACCCCAAGAGGTATGGCATAAAACAGGTTCGCTTGTTGAGTAATCTGTTGCTGTTTTTTGCTCGGCAACAATTCAGGCTAGTTGATTCTCTGATCCAGCTTGCCTTGCCCGAGAAGTTCACACCTGAGTCATTGGAGCTGAACCTGGTATCGAGCGTCAGTCATCACAGCCTGCTGCAGGCAGCGTTGCAGAACTATGAGGCTTTTGAGGCTGTTGAAGGCGGCTTCGACCAGGGGTCGTGCATTTATGCACTCAGAAGTACGCAGCAGATTGAACAGGCCGAATTAAAGCCCGAAGGTTTTGCGCAGATCTGCCGTGACCTGAACCTGGGCATGCAATATCAATGGCATTTGACGCGTGTGTTTGAACCGGCGGATGATAATTGGCCTGCCGACAATGCCAATTCAAAGGCGTATAAGTTGCAAGCTGTATTTGTGCAGAATCTGCGCCAGGAATTTGCCTGCGCCTTGCATGTGGCCTATATGAAGGCGGAGGTCACGACACAATCATATAACTATATATTGAATTTTTTGATTCCGCCGGGTGCTCTCTTTTCGTATATTCACTCAGGTCATAGCACGCTTCAAATCATGGGCTTTGAGGTTCCCGGAGTTATTGTTTTTTGGCCGCAGAGAAAACCGGCCGAAGAGGCGCAGCCCTGCATACTTTATTTGCCGAACAGTTCCGGCACGGCGTTTCACGAATTCGAGTCGTTTGATTTATTAAAGGCGACGCTGCGCGAGTGGTTAAAAAATAGCGTCTTTGCCACGTATTTCTTTCACTTGGTTCCTTTGCGTTACCGCGCCGAGTTTATGCGGCGCACGGACTTGAAAAATATAACCTGGGATTCGTTGTTGTTACGCCGCCCACCGATCATCAATGAACCTGCATTGATGTCCGAAACCCGGCATCTGCCCAAGTTTGACGATCCATTTTTGATTGCCTGGGGGCTGCAGCTGGCCAAGATTAAAGATGATGCCAGGTTGCTGATCGTCCCCACGGAAGATGAAGACTCTAAAAGTCGTTTGGCACGTCAGGCCTCTTTCTTGAATCTGGGGGTGAGCTTGTTGATGGTTGCGTTGGGTTTTGTCCCGGTTCTGGGTGAGATCTTGCTGGTAACCAGTGTCATGCAACTGGGGGTTGAGGTGTATGACGGTATCAAGGCGTGGCAGCGGGGAGACCGGGCCGCCGCGCTGGAGTACTTGTTCGATGTTGCCGAGAATTTTGCGCTGGCTGCCAGCAGCACTGCAGCGGCAAAAGCACTCAGGCCATCGCCGGTCGTGGATGCACTGGTTGCAGTCACGTCAGTTAAAGGTCAAAAACGATTGTGGCGGCCGGATCTCAGGCCCTACCAATACCCAAACCTTGCGCTGGGTGATGCCGAGCCCGATGCGCGAGGGCTCTATAGCATGGGTAACAAGCAGTTTATCAAGCTGGAAGACAAGGTGTATCAGGTCAAAATCGATACTGCGACACAAAGGTGTCATATCCAGCACCCAACCGAGCCGTACACCTACACACCACGCGTCAGGCATAACGGCAGCGGTGCGTGGGTGCATGAACTCGATGATCCGATACAAATGTCGCGTATGCAGTTGTTCCGTCGGTTGGGCCCTGCGGCCCAAGGGTTATCGGACGCTATGGTCGAGCGTGTGCTGGCTGCATCCAATACCAGTGATGATGCGTTGCGCAGGCTGCACATGGATAACCTGCCGCCACCTCCTGCGTTGGCAGACAGCATGAGGCGCGTGCAGTTGAGTCAAATGATCGAACGCTTCATCGTACAAATGCAGCAGGGGGGCAAAGTGTCTACCGATACTGCGCAATTGCAACTGGAGCTGTTGACTCGTCTTGAGGGCTGGCCTGCGGACAGAGTTTTACGCGTGGTGAACATGCGCGGGTCCATGGTCATGGAGTACGGGCCTGAAGTGGAGTCTACGCATCCCCGCCTGCAAGTTACCGAAGCCCAGATCAAGAACGCAGAATTGCTCAAGACCACGCTGGAGTCCTTCTCCTCGGCGCAAATCGAGGTTTTGTTGGGGCAATCTGTCGATGGCCTTGAGCAACAGGAACAGGCATTGGCGCGCCAGTTGGGTCGCTTTGCCCAAGCTACAAAGTCTGACCTGTTCTCGCATCTGTATAAACGGGGCGAGGTGGTGACAGCCTGGATGGAGCTGTTGCAAAAACAGTTTCCGAGTTTGCCGGCAAGTGTGATGGGCGAGTTGATGGATCAACTTGCCCCGGCCGAAATGGCAACAGTGCAGAGCACCGGGCGCCTGCCGCTGCATATCCTGGAAGAGGCGCGCAGCTACACGCAGGTATTGCGTTTGAACCGGGCACTGGAGGGTAAGCGTCCAGCCCTACCACCTGTAACCCATTCGACTCGGTCGGCATCCTGTGCTCTTTTCGTCGGGAGAGTTACATGGAACCAATGTCAGTGCGGCGCGAGTTATGGATCGCACATGTTCAAGCC
>NZ_JAAQWV010000012.1:0-120208 GCF_012985715.1 Pseudomonas sp. WS 5051 | reverse complement strand
TTGGCTGGCTGAAGGAGAACCGTCGCATCGTGACGCGCTTCGACAAGCTCGCAACAAGTTTTGCGGCGATGGTCTCATTGGCCTGCGCTATGCGGTGCTTGCGACAATACTTTACGTACAGAGCCTAGGAGAGAGTGAGATAAGTTGCAACATACAGAGTTCCTTATTCGCTGATGATCGTTCTAGGCTATAAGTAGGATTATCAGCAAAGCGGGTTCCAGAGACTTTGTATGAGCCCTTGTCCAAAGCTTTGGACGACCCGACCACAACAACAGAGGGGCAGGTTATTGAATGGGGCTTTATTGCCACGTTCAAGTTCGGGAATGTGGAAGGCGGTGGGGCTCTTCGCTCCACCGCTCGCTCAAAGGGAAGGCGGGTTACTTAGACCTTGTCGATATTCACATTCCTCGTTTCCTTGAGGCACAGCATGCCCACCACCAGGCTGACCCCGGTGATCACCACCGGGTACCACAGGCCATAGAAGATATCCCCGGTGTAGACCACCAGTGCAAACGACACGGTGGGCAGAAAACCACCGAACCAGCCGTTGCCGATATGGTAGGGCAGGGACATTGAGGTGTAGCGGATGCGAGTCGGGAACAGCTCTACCATCACGGCTGCCAGTGGGCCGTAGGTCATGGTGGCAATGAGTGTCAGTAGTACCATCACCAGTACAACCATTGGCTGGTTGACCGCGCCTGGATCAGCCTTGGCCGGGTAACCCGCTTCGGTTATCGCTGCGCGCATGGCCGCTTCGTCAAAACCGCTGATTTTCTGTTCACCTACCGACACTTGAACTTCAGCGCCCGGTGCAGCCGACTGTGAGGTATACGGCAAGCCCTGCTTCACCAGGAAGGTTTTAACCTTGTCGCACGGGCTGTCAAAACGTGCCTTGCCTACCGGGTCAAACTGGAAGGTGCAGGTGCCCGGGTCGGCCATGACCACAATCGGTGATTGACGGCTGGCGGTATCAATCTGCGGGTTGGCGTAATGGCTCAATGCTTTGAACAGCGGAAAGTACAGGGCTGTGGCCAATAACAGGCCAAGCATCAGGATCGGCTTGCGCCCCACACGGTCAGACAGCCAGCCGAAGAATATAAAGAACGGTGCCCCGATCACTACGCTGATAATCAGTAAGAGATTGGCCTGGGCCGGGTCCATCTTGAGCATCTGTGTCAGGAAAAACAGCACATAGAACTGCGCGGTATAGAAGGTTACCGCCTGGCCAGCGTTGATACCGAACAGGGCAATCAGCACGATCTTGAGGTTTTCCCATTTACCGAACGATTCGCGGATCGGCGACTTGCTGGTTTTACCTTCGGCTTTCATTTTCACGAACGCTGGCGACTCGTGCATGCTCATGCGAATCCAGGTCGAGATGCCCAGCAGCACGATGGACAGCAGAAACGGCAGGCGCCAGCCCCAGACTTCAAACTGGTCACCGGTCAGGTACCGGCAACTCAGCACCACCAGCAGCGACAACAACAAACCCAAGGTGGCAGTCGATTGAATCCAGCTGGTGTTGAAGCCACGCTTGCCCGGTGCGGCGTGTTCAGCCACGTAAGTGGCTGCACCGCCGTATTCACCGCCCAGCGCCAGCCCCTGGAGCATGCGCAATACCACGAGCATGATCGGGGCTGCGATACCGATGCTGGCGTAGGTCGGCAACAGGCCGACAGCGAAGGTCGATAAACCCATCAAAATGATGGTCATGAGGAAGGTGTATTTACGCCCGATCATGTCACCCAATCGACCGAACACCAGTGCCCCGAAGGGCCTCACCAAAAAGCCTGCGGCAAAGGCCATCAAGGCAAAAATAAACGCCGTGGTGTCGTTGACCCCAGCAAAGAACTGCTTGCTGAGCACGGTGGCCAAAGCGCCATACAAGAAAAAGTCATACCACTCGAAAACGGTCCCGAGGGATGACGCAAAAATGATCTTGCGCTCTTCGCGCCCGGTCGTTCCTTTGACGGTAGCCGCCTGTTGTGCAAGTGCGTCTGACATGTGGAAAGTCCTCGGCCCTATGGGCCACAGTGATTATTGTTGTTGTCCACTGCCGGTTCCGGATGACTGCGCCCGAAACCACGATCGCCTTCAGGCGACCGGTATAGCTGCCGTGCGGTTAACGCCTGCTGTGTACTGCGGTGTTTCAAGCGAAGCCTGCAAAATCAGCTGCGCGGCTTTTTCGCCAATCATCAGGGTCGGAGAACAGGTATTACCCGACACGATGCTGGGCATGATCGAAGCGTCTGCCACCCTCAAACCCGGTACCCCATGAACGCGCAATTGGGCATCGACCACTGCCTCGGCGTCCTGGCCCATGCGGCAAGTGCCCACGGGGTGAAAAATCGTCGTACCAATACGGGCAGCTGCGTCGTACAGCTCTTGTTCGGTCTGCAAGTCCTTGCCTGGCAGATATTCCTCAGGGGTAAAGGCCTGCAGAGCTGCGCTGGCCACGATACGCCGAGTCAGGCGTATGGCATCGGCTGCTACCTTCAGATCATCAGGGTGGCTCAGGTAATTGGGGTCGATCAGCGGTGCGTCATCCGGGTTTGCCGAACGGATATCCACGCGCCCCCGGCTTTTTGGTCGCAAGTTGCACACCGAGGCGGTAAAGGCCGGGAAGGTGTGCAGCGGCTCGCCAAAACGCTCAAGGGACAGCGGCTGGACGTGGTATTGCAAGTTGGCAGATAACTGATCAGGGTCGGATTTGACGAACGCCCCCAGCTGACTGGGGGCCATCGCCAAAGGACCACTGCGGTCGTAGGCATATCGCAGGCCCATGCCGACTTTACCCCACACGCTATTGGCGACCTGGTTGAGGGTTCGGGCCTTGGTCAGTTTGAAGATCAAGCGTAACTGCAAGTGGTCCTGCAAATTCCCCCCCACCCCGGGCAGCTCATGCAGCACAGTTATCCCCAGGCTTTCGAGCAAAGGCCGCGGGCCAATACCCGAGCGCTGCAAGATGCCAGGAGAGCCAATCGAACCGGCGCAAAGGATAATCTCGCAACCGGCCGTGAAGGTATGCTGTGCGCCTTGCCAGCGCGCACTGACCTGGGTGGCCCGGCCGTTTTCAAGCAGCACTTTGTCGACTTGCACGTCGGTCAAAACCGTCAGGTTGGGGCGCTTGAGTATTGGCCGCAGAAAAGCCTTTGAGGCATTCCAGCGCACACCGGAGCGCTGGTTGACTTGAAAGTATCCACAGCCCTGGTTATCGCCACCGTTGAAATCGCTGACGCTGGCAATTCCGCTTTGCGCGGCGGCGTCACGAAACGCGTCGAGAATCGGCCATGAATAGCGCTGCTGCTCAACCCGCCACTCACCTTCACTGCCATGCAGCTCAGAATTGCCGGCAAAGTGCTTTTCGCTGCGTTTGAACAATGGCAATACGTCATCCCAGCCCCAGCCCGAATTGCCCAACTCGGCCCAGCGGTTGTAATCACCCGCCTGGCCGCGCATATAAATCATGCCGTTGATGGACGAGCTGCCGCCCAAGACCTTACCCCGTGGGTAGCTCAGGCTGCGACCTTGCAAACCGGCCTGGGTTTCGGTCTTGAAACACCAGTCGGTGCGCGGGTTACCGATGCAATACAGGTAACCCACAGGAATATGGATCCACGGGTAGTTATCTTGCCCGCCCGCTTCGAGCAGCAACACGTTGTGGCGAGGATCGGCAGACAGCCGATTGGCCAGCACTGAACCTGCAGGCCCGGCACCCACGATGATGTAGTCGTACACCTTGTTGGCTGATGGCATGTATCACCTCGCGCCTTTTATTTATTGTTCTTGTCCTACACCATCCTATTGATTATTTTCGTGTTGCAAACGCGAGATTTCACCCATGGCTTGTGCGTTTTTGCACAGTCATCCGTAAGCCACATCTGATGTAGCGCTCTGGGGGGTTGATCATGTTCGACTGGAATGACATGCGGTACTTCCTGGAGTTGCAGCGCAGCGGACGTTTACTCACCGCCGCCAAGCGCCTGAACACCACCCATAGCACCGTTGCACGGCATATTGAGAGCATCGAGCAACACTTGGGCGCGGCTTTATTTGTGCAATATGCCCAGGGGTACGAACTGACCCCGGCCGGGCAAGCCTTGCTCAAACATGCCGAAGCGATGGAAAACGTCGCACTGCTGGCCCAGGAAGAAATCAACCAGTCCCTCACCCCCTTGGGCAAAATCCGTCTGGGTGTCACCGAGGGCATTGGCATCATGTTTATCACCTCGCGACTGCGGGGTTTGTTTGAGCGTTATCCAGGTCTGGAGGTGGAACTGGTCGCAGTACCGCGCTTCGTCAGCATCCTCAACCGCGAAGCAGAAATCAGTATTCATCTGGACCGTCCCAACGCCGACCTGTTGATAACTCGCAAACTCACTGACTACCGGCTCGCGCTCTATGCCAGCCGCCTTTATCTGGACAAGGCGCCGCCTCTGAACAGCCGCGACGATCTGGCCAACCACTACTGGATCGGCTACGTCGACGACCTGTTGTTCAGTCAGGAGCTGCTGTTCCTCAATACCTTCTGCCGCACCCCGACCGTGACCTTTCGCAGCACCAGCGTCATTGCCCAGCAACAAGCCGCTCGCGCCGGCCTGGGTATCGCCGTATTGCCCAACTACATGGCCGCTGACGACCCCGACCTGGTGCGTGTATTGCCGGGCGAGTCTGTGCAACGCAGTTACTGGATCAGCACCCGCCGTGAACTGCACAAATCCGTAAGGTTGAGGGTGGTGTGGGATTTTTTACTGGAGTTGTGCCGCGAGGAGAGGGCGGTGCTGTTGGCGCCATAGTCATTTTTTAGCCATTAAAAAAGGCCAACGCTGAGCGTTGGCCTTTTTGGGTACTGCGGGTCAAAACAGGATCAGAAATCCAGGTTGGACACTGCCAGTGCGTTGCTCTCGATGAATTCACGACGTGGTTCTACAGCATCGCCCATCAAGGTGTTGAAGATCTGATCGGCGCCGATCGCGTCTTCGATGGTGACTTTCAGCATGCGACGTACGCTTGGGTCCATCGTGGTTTCCCAGAGCTGATCCGGGTTCATTTCACCCAGACCTTTGTAGCGCTGGATGGTGTGACGTTTGGTACTTTCAGCCATCAACCAGTCCAGTGCTTCCTTGAACTCGGTCACTTGCTTGCGACGTTCGCCACGCTGGATATAGGCGCCTTCATCCAGCAGGGTGCTCAGTTGAGCGCCCAGGGTCACAACGGTTTTGTAATCGTTGCTGCCGAAGAAGTCGCGGTTGAAGGTGATGAACGTCGAGTGGCCGTGGGAGATCAGTTCGACCTCTGGCAACCAGACATTACGCTCACGGTCTTCACGCAGGCTGGCTTTGTAGACCAGGCCCGATTTCTCGACCAGACGCAGACGCTCTTCAAACTTGGCCATCCAGTCCTGCATGGCAGCGTGGTCACCCAACTGCTCAAGGCTTACAGCCGGCAGGTAGATGAAGTGCTCGGTCAGCTCCTGAGGGTACAGGCGCGACAAACGCTTGAGGGTCTTCATCACCATGCGGAAGTCGTATACCAGACGCTCCAGTGCCTCACCGGAGATGCCAGGGGCATCTTCGTTCAAGTGCAGGCTGGCATCTTCAAGAGCCGACTGGGTCATGTACTCTTCCATGGCCTCGTCGTCTTTAATGTACTGCTCTTGCTTGCCCTTTTTCACTTTGTACAACGGTGGCTGGGCGATGTAGATGTAGCCACGCTCGATCAGCTCCGGCAACTGACGGAAGAAGAAGGTCAGCAGCAGGGTACGGATGTGCGAACCGTCAACGTCAGCATCGGTCATGATGATGATGTTGTGATAGCGCAGTTTGTCGATGTTGTACTCTTCGCGGCCGATGCCACAGCCCAGCGCAGTGATCAAGGTGCCGACTTCTTGCGAAGAGATCATCTTGTCAAAACGGGCTTTCTCGACGTTGAGGATTTTACCTTTCAACGGCAGGATGGCTTGGGTACGACGGTTGCGACCCTGCTTGGCGGAGCCGCCAGCAGAGTCACCTTCCACCAGGTACAGTTCGGACAGAGCAGGGTCTTTTTCCTGGCAGTCAGCCAGCTTGCCCGGCAGGCCCGCGATGTCCAACGCGCCTTTACGACGGGTCATCTCACGGGCTTTACGTGCAGCTTCACGAGCACGGGCTGCGTCGATCATCTTGCCGACAATCAACTTGGCTTCGTTCGGGTGTTCCAGCAGGAAGTCGGAGAAGAACTTGCCCATTTCCTGTTCAACAGCGGTCTTCACTTCGGAAGACACCAGCTTGTCTTTAGTCTGCGAGCTGAACTTTGGATCCGGCACTTTCACCGATATGATCGCGGTCAAGCCTTCACGGGCATCATCACCGGTGGTGGCGACCTTGTGCTTCTTGGCCAGGCCTTCAGCTTCGATGTACGTGTTGAGGTTACGCGTCAGGGCAGAGCGGAAGCCCACCAAGTGCGTGCCACCATCGCGCTGTGGAATGTTGTTGGTGAAGCACAACAGGTTCTCGTTGAAGCTGTCGTTCCACTGCAGGGCGATTTCTACGCCGATGCCGTCTTCACGCTGAACATTGAAGTGGAACACCTGGTTCACAGGGTTCTTGTTGGTGTTCAGGTAATCAACGAATGCACGCAGGCCACCTTCGTACTTGAACAGCTCCTCCTTGCCGCTGCGCTCGTCCTTGAGGACGATACCCACACCGGAGTTCAGGAAGGACAGTTCACGAATCCGCTTGGCCAGGATGTCCCAGCTAAAGTGGATATTCTTGAAGGTTTCAGCCGAAGGCTTGAAGTGGATCTGCGTACCCGTGGTTTCGCTTTCACCCACAATAGCCATAGGCGCCTGAGGAACACCGTGGACGTAGGTCTGTTCCCAGATCTTGCCGCTGCGGCGTACAGTCAGGACCAGCAGTTCGGACAGGGCGTTTACCACCGAAACACCTACACCGTGCAAGCCGCCGGATACTTTGTAGGAGTTGTCATCGAACTTACCGCCGGCGTGCAGCACGGTCATGATGACCTCGGCTGCAGATACGCCTTCTTCTTTATGCACGTCAACCGGAATACCGCGGCCGTTATCGCGCACGGTGATGGACTCGTCCGGGTGGATCGTGATGGTGATGTCGTCGCAATGGCCAGCCAGCGCTTCGTCGATGGAGTTGTCGACTACTTCGAACACCATGTGGTGCAGACCGCTGCCATCGTCAGTATCACCAATGTACATACCGGGACGTTTGCGTACGGCATCAAGGCCTTTCAGCACTTTAATGCTCGTTGAGTCGTACGTGTTTTCTTCGCTCAATGCCTTCACTCCCGATGGTCGTGGGTCTGGGTGATACAGCCCTGTTCCACGTGGAACAGGGCAACTGGCGTTTCCGTCTGCCAGCCTTCCCTCAATAATTCGTGGTCTACACAGGTAATGAATACCTGGCAGCGTAAGTCTTCCAACAAGCGACACAGTGCGTTGCGATGCTGCTCGTCCAGTTCGGACGGCAAGTCATCCACCAGATAAATACATTGGCCTCGCCGGGCCTGGCTGACCAAGTGCCCCTGAGCGATGCGCAGCGCGCAGACCACCAACTTCTGCTGCCCCCGCGACAAAATATCTGCGGCGTTATTTGCACCCAGCTTAAGGCGCAAATCAGCACGTTGTGGCCCCGCCTGGGTATGCCCCATTTGCTGGTCCCGGTGGACAGACGCGGCGAGTACAGCACTCAGCTCACGGTCTTTATCCCAACCACGGTAATAGCTCAGCGTTAACCCCTGGAGATCCAGCAGCTCGCTCAGGGTCTGCTCAAAGACTGGTTTCAAGGCTTTGATGTAGGCGCGGCGGTATTCATCAATTTCAGCACTGGCCAGGCACAGTTCCCGGTCCCAGGCCGCTTGTGAAACGGCGTCGAGTGTACCATGCCGCAGCCATGAGTTCCGCTGCCGCAGGGCCTTCTGTAGCCGCTGCCAGGTCGACATGAACCGCGGTTCAACATGGAACACGCCCCAGTCGAGAAATTGCCTGCGGATCTTTGGGGCCCCTTCAAGAAGTCGGAAGCTGTCCGGGTTGATCAATTGCAGCGGAAGTATCTCGGCCAATTGCGCAGCACTGCGCGCATTCTGGCCGTCGATACGAATCTGGAACTCCCCCTGACGATCCCGCGAGACACCCAGTGCACTGTGTCCGCCTTCTGCCAGTTCTACCTGACCAAAAACTGTACAGCTCTGCTGCTCATGCTGGATAACGGGGTTCAGCCGCACACTGCGAAACGACCGCGCCAACCCTAGCAGGTGGATAGCTTCCAGCACGCTGGTTTTGCCGCTGCCGTTGGCGCCGTACAGAATATTGATGCGGGGGGAGGGGGAGAAGGTCACCGGGTGCAGGTTACGCACCGCGGTGACTGTGACACGACTGAGGGACATCTAGCGTGGGCTGTGCATAAGTTACAGGCGCATCGGCATGACAACGTAGGCCGAGTCGTCGTTGTCCGACTCCTGGACCAGGGCGCTGCTGTTGGAGTCCGACAGGATCAGACGCACTTGTTCAGTGGTCATGACGCCCAGTACGTCCAGCAGGTAGCTCACGTTGAAGCCGATCTCCAGGGAGCCGCCGTTGTAATCAACGCCAACTTCTTCTTCCGCTTCTTCCTGCTCCGGGTTATTGGCCTGGATCTTCAGCTGGCCATTGGCCAGTTGAAGGCGAATACCGCGGTACTTTTCGTTGGATAGGATCGCGGTACGACTGAACGCTTCACGCAGTGCCTGACGGTCACCGATCACCACCTTGTCACCGCCTTTAGGCAGAACGCGCTCGTAGTCCGGGAACTTTCCGTCTACCAGCTTGGAGGTAAAGGTGAATTCGCCGGTGGTCGCACGGATGTGGTGTGCACCCAGAACGATGCTCACTTCGCCGTCTGGCTCGGTCAGCAGGCGCGCCAGCTCGAGGATACCCTTGCGCGGTACGATCACCTGGTGACGGTCTGGTTGGCCGATATCGGCTTTCATCGAGCACATGGCCAAACGGTGACCGTCGGTAGCTACGGCACGGATGATCCCGGCCGACACTTCCAGCAGCATACCGTTGAGGTAGTAACGAACATCCTGCTGGGCCATGGCAAAGCTGGTGCGCTCGATCAGACGACGCAACTTGCTCTGCTGCAGGCTGCAGGTCAGCGAACCCGGACCTTCTTCAACCGTCGGGAAATCGTTGGCCGGCAACGTCGACAGGGTAAAGCGGCTACGGCCTGCCTTGACCACCAGTTTGTTGTCATCAAGTTTGATGTCGATCAGTGCATCGTTGGGCAGGCTTTTGCAGATATCCATCAGCTTGCGCGCAGGCACGGTGATTTCGCCTGGCTCGGCCGGCTCTTCAAGTTGCACCCGACCGACCAGCTCGACTTCAAGGTCAGTACCGGTCAGCGACAGTTGCTGGCCTTCGACAACCAACAGCACGTTGGACAATACCGGCAAGGTCTGGCGGCGTTCTACTACGCCGGCGACCAGTTGCAGGGGTTTCAACAGGGCTTCGCGTTGAATGATGAAATGCATGGTCTAGTCCCTTGCCTTAATAAGCTGCGCTGGTGTCATCAGGTTGTCAGAGTTCGCAGCAGGTTCTTGTAGTCCTCGCGGATGTCCGCGTCGGATTCCTTGAGTTCGTTGATCTTGCGGCATGCGTGCAAAACCGTGGTGTGATCGCGACCGCCAAACACATCGCCGATTTCCGGCAGGCTGTGGTTGGTCAGTTCCTTGGACAGTGCCATGGCGACCTGGCGTGGTCGCGCTACCGAGCGCGAACGGCGCTTGGACAACAAGTCCGAGATCTTGATCTTGTAGTACTCGGCCACGGTGCGCTGGATGTTATCCACAGAGACGAGTTTGTCTTGCAGCGCCAGCAAGTCTTTTAGGGACTCGCGAATCAGCTCGATGGTGATGTCGCGGCCCATAAAGTGCGAGTGAGCGATAACGCGCTTGAGCGCGCCTTCGAGCTCACGCACGTTGGAGCGAATGCGCTGGGCAATAAAGAAGGCTGCATCATGGGGCAGATCAACCTTGGCCTGATCGGCCTTCTTCATCAGGATCGCTACGCGGGTCTCTAGCTCCGGCGGCTCGACGGCAACCGTCAGTCCCCAGCCAAAGCGCGACTTCAGACGCTCTTCGAGGCCTTCGATTTCTTTCGGGTAACGGTCACTGGTCAGAATCACTTGCTGACCGCCTTCAAGCAGGGCGTTGAAGGTGTGGAAGAACTCTTCCTGGGACCGTTCCTTGCGCGCAAAGAATTGAATGTCATCGATAAGCAAGGCATCGACCGATCGGTAGAAGCGCTTGAACTCGTTGATGGCATTGAGCTGCAGGGCTTTAACCATATCAGCTACAAAACGCTCGGAATGCAGGTATACGACCTTGGCATTCGGGTTCTTTTTTAACAGGTGGTTACCCACCGCGTGCATCAAGTGAGTTTTACCCAGACCTACGCCGCCATAAAGGAAGAGCGGGTTGTAACCGTGCTTGGGGTTATCCGCCACTTGCCACGCCGCAGCGCGGGCCAGTTGGTTGGACTTGCCCTCGACGAAGTTTTCAAAGGTAAAGGTGCGGTTCAGGTAGCTGGTGTGCTTCAGGGCACCTTCAACCTGAACGGTGCGCTGTTCGGCGCGCACGGGTGCTTGCTGCGAGCTGGCGCCAGCCATCGGGTCGAAGCTGGCACGCGAAGGCTCTTCGCTGGCGGGCTCGGACTGCTTGGGCGCGGGTGCAGAGACTGCAGGCGCAGGCGCGCTCGGCGCCGGGGCTTGTTGAGAAGCCGATGCAGCCAAGGGCGCATTGGGGGCAGCACGAGGCGCCGAGCTGCGTTTGCTGCCTATTAACAAGGACAACGCTGGCGCCATGCCATTGCTGTGCTCATTCAACAGTTCAAGCAAACGGCTCAGGTATTTTTCGTTAACCCAGTCGAGAACGAATCGGTTGGGTGCATACACACGCAACTCGTCGCCTTCGGCTTCGACCTGTAGTGGACGGATCCAGGTGTTGAATTGCTGGGCAGGCAGCTCATCGCGCAAAAGCTCCACGCACTGCTGCCAAAGTTCCACTGACACGGATATCCCCTAAGTTGAAAGCCGGTGAGGCAAAAACAGGCGCCATTGTAGCGACCGCCGCCCCACTTATCCACATGTAGCTGACCTGCATATAAGGCGTTGACAGGCTTTTTACTGTGAACAAAGCGACAAATGGTATGTGCATAAGGTCTGTGGATAAGCGGGCCTGAGCTCGTTGCACAAGTGGGGGTAAAACTCTGTGCATAACACGGCTGTGGATAAGTAGCCCTTTCATGCACAGCTTTTCCGAGGGTGCAGCACAGGCAAAGCACCGCTTGTGGACAACCTTTCTGTTCTCTGAAAACCTTGCTCTACAAGGGCTGCATAGAGTTATCCACAGCAGAACGGCTCTATAAGAGTAGTAAGTTCTTTAAAAGAGCTTTAAATACTTCGTTTTTTTATTTCTATAGTTGGCAGGCACAAGACTGGTGCAAAACGGCAAACATCTATTTAGCAGTAAACGTTGGTTGGAAATTGACCTATCGGCTTGCATTCTCTAGAATCGCCGGTCTCTTAAAACGGGGGCCATTCCGGCCCGTTGTGGACGAACCAGGTAGCACGACATGAAACGTACTTTCCAACCAAGCACTATCAAACGCGCCCGCACTCACGGTTTCCGTGCTCGCATGGCTACTAAAAACGGCCGTGCAGTCCTGTCGCGTCGCCGCGCCAAAGGCCGTGCACGTCTGGCAGTTTGATAATCAGACAATGGTGGTGAGTCAGGACTTCAGTCGGGAAAAGCGGTTACTCACTCCCCGACATTTCAAGGCAGTCTTTGACTCCCCCACCGGCAAGGTTCCGGGGAAAAATCTCCTGCTCCTTGCGCGTAGCAACGATCTTGATCACCCCCGCCTGGGGTTAGTGATCGGGAAAAAGAGCGTAAAGCTCTCCGTTGAGCGCAATCGCCTTAAGCGTTTGATGCGTGAATCGTTTCGTCTCCACCAGGATTTACTGGTTGGTTGGGATATCGTTATCGTCGCGCGCAAAGGTTTGGGTGACGTAGAGAACCCCGAATTGATTCAGCATTTCGGCAAACTCTGGAAGCGTCTGGCCCGTAACACGCCAGTTCCAGCGGTTAAAACCGAAACTGTAGGGGTAGGCAGTCCTGATGCGTAAACTGGCACTCGTTCCGATCCAGTTTTATCGTTATGCCATTAGTCCTTTGATGGCCAGCCACTGCCGTTTCTACCCCAGTTGTTCCTGCTACGCGTTGGAAGCCATCGAAAATCATGGCCTTCTGCGCGGCGGCTGGCTGACCTTTCGTCGTTTAGGTCGCTGTCACCCGTGGAATCCCGGTGGTTACGACCCGGTTCCACCTATCCCTACCTCCCGTTCTTCTTGATGGCCGAGTAATCATGGATATTAAACGCACGATCCTGATCGTCGCTCTCGCAGTCGTGTCCTACGTTATGGTTCTGAAATGGAACCAGGACTACGGCCAAGCTGCCCTGCCGACTCAGAATGTTGCCGCCAGCACCACCGCACCGGCTTTGCCCGATACGGTTTCAGGTAACAACGTTGCAAACAGTGCCGATGTACCCAGCGCCAATACCGATACCAGCACACCGACTGAAACCCCGGTGGCTGCAAGCAAAGACCTCATCCACGTAAAAACGGATGTTCTGGATATCGCGATTGATCCACAGGGTGGTGATATTGCCCAGCTGCGTCTGCCGCTTTATCCACGTCGCCAGGATCACCCGGATGTTCCTTTCCAGTTGTTCGATAACGGCAACGAACGCACCTATCTGGCCCAAAGTGGCCTGACAGGCGTTGATGGCCCGGACGCCCGTCCGTCAGGTCGTCCTGTTTTCAGCACCGAGAAAAAGACCTACGAACTGGCCCCAGGTCAGGATCAACTGGTTGTTGATCTGAAATTCAGCGAAAACGGCATCAACTACATCAAACGTTTCACGCTCAAGCGTGGTTTGTACGATGTACAAGTTAGCTATCTGATTGATAACGAGAGCGGCAAGCCGTGGAACGGCAACCTGTTCGCGCAATTGAAGCGTGATGCCAGCTCCGATCCTTCTTCCAGCACCGCCACCGGTACTGCGACTTACCTGGGCGCTGCCCTGTGGACAAGTGCAGAGCCGTACAAAAAAGTGTCGATGAAAGATATCGACAAGGCTCAGCTGAAAGAAACCGTACAAGGCGGCTGGGTTGCCTGGTTGCAGCACTACTTTGTGACCGCGTGGATCCCTCAGAAAGGCGATAACAACGTCGTTCAGACCCGCAAAGACAACCAAGGCAACTACATCATCGGTTTCACTGGCCCAACATTGACTGTTGAACCGGGCAAAACCGCTGAAACCAGCGCTACGTTGTACGCCGGTCCGAAAAGCCAGGGTGTACTCAAAGAGTTGTCCCCAGGCCTGGAACTGACGGTTGACTACGGCATCCTGTGGTTCATTGCCCAGCCTATCTTCTGGCTGCTGCAACATATCCACAGCCTGGTCGGTAACTGGGGCTGGTCGATCATCTTCCTGACCATGCTGATCAAAGGGATCTTCTTCCCTCTGTCGGCCGCCAGCTACAAGTCGATGGCCCGCATGCGCGCTGTGGCACCAAAACTGGCCGCTCTGAAAGAGCAGTTCGGTGATGACCGCCAGAAAATGTCGCAAGCGATGATGGAGCTGTACAAGAAAGAGAAGATCAATCCACTGGGCGGCTGTTTGCCGATTCTGGTGCAGATGCCGGTCTTCCTGTCCTTGTACTGGGTACTTCTGGAAAGTGTTGAAATGCGCCAGGCGCCGTTCATGCTCTGGATTACCGACCTGTCGATCAAAGACCCGTTCTTCATTCTGCCGATCATCATGGGCGCAACCATGTTCATCCAGCAGCGTCTGAACCCGACTCCGCCGGATCCGATGCAGGCCAAGGTGATGAAGCTGATGCCAATCATCTTCACTTTCTTCTTCCTGTGGTTCCCGGCTGGTCTGGTGCTGTACTGGGTTGTGAACAACTGCCTGTCCATCGCTCAACAGTGGTACATCACGCGTAAAGTCGAAGCGGCTACCAAAAAAGTCGCTGAGTAACTTACTCTGATACGCACCACTCAAAACGCCCCCTAGTGGGGCGTTTTGCTATCCGTCACTTTTGTTTTGAGGCCTGTTTTATGAGTGTTCCGGCAGAGACTATTGCTGCAGTAGCGACCGCCCAAGGCCGAGGTGGTGTGGGGATCGTACGTATTTCCGGCCCACTCGCCCGTGTTGCGGCCAAAGCGTTCAGCGAACGCGAACTAAAACCGCGCTATGCCCATTACGGCCCTTTTTACGGCGACAACCGCGAAGTGCTGGATGAAGGCATAGCACTCTACTTCCCCGGGCCCAACTCCTTTACCGGCGAAGACGTCCTTGAACTGCAGGGCCACGGCGGTCCGATTGTTCTGGATATGCTGCTGCAGCGCTGCATCCAGTTGGGCTGCCGTTTGGCCCGTCCGGGGGAGTTCAGCGAGCGGGCCTTTATGAATGACAAGCTCGACCTGGCCCAGGCCGAGGCGATTGCCGACCTGATCGAGGCAAGTTCTGCACAGGCTGCGCGTAACGCATTACGTTCCTTGCAGGGTGCTTTCTCTCAACGTGTGCATAACTTGACCGAGCAATTGATCGGTTTGCGTATCTATGTCGAAGCAGCGATTGATTTCCCGGAAGAAGAAATCGACTTCCTCGCCGATGGCCATGTGCTCGGTATGCTCGACAAGGTTCGTGAAGAGTTATCCACCGTACAGCGCGAAGCCGGCCAGGGTGCTTTGCTGCGCGACGGCATGACCGTGGTGATTGCCGGGCGGCCCAATGCTGGAAAATCGAGCCTGCTCAATGCCCTGGCCGGGCGTGAAGCGGCGATCGTGACCGAAATCGCGGGTACTACCCGTGATGTGTTACGCGAACATATCCACATCGATGGCATGCCATTGCACGTTGTCGACACCGCCGGTCTGCGCGACACCGATGACCAGGTTGAGAAAATTGGCGTGCAGCGCGCACTCAAGGCCATTGGTGAAGCTGATAGGGTATTGCTGGTGGTTGATGCCACGGCACCGGAAGCTGATGACCCGTTTGCCCTGTGGCCAGAGTTTCTTGAACAACGCCCGGATCCGGCGAAGGTGACCTTGATCCGCAACAAGGCGGATCTAAGCGGTGAGAATGTAGCCCTTGAAGTCAGTGAAGATGGCCATGTCACCATCAGCCTGAGTGCCAGATCTACAGAAGGCCTGGACCTGCTGCGGGAACACCTCAAGGCCTGCATGGGCTATGAGCAGACCTCGGAGAGCAGCTTCAGCGCACGCCGCCGCCATCTGGAGGCATTGCAGCACGCCAGCAAGGCACTTGAGCATGGCAGGGCACAACTGACCCTGGCGGGTGCAGGAGAGCTATTGGCCGAGGATTTGCGCCAGGCACAGCATTCCCTTGGCGAAATTACCGGGGCATTCAGTTCGGATGACCTGCTGGGACGGATCTTCTCCAGCTTCTGTATCGGTAAATGACCCTCGTAGCAGCTGCCGTAGGAACGAGGCTGCGTCCGGCGGCACAGCCGTCGTAAAATCAGACACTGTGGTGTGCCAGTTAAAACCGGAGCTCAGGATTTACGACGACTACGTCGCCGAACGCAGCCTCGTTCCTACGGCAGCTGCTACAGTTATCCACATTCACACGAGGTATTAGTCCGATGCGCCATTGATGCCGCCGCGATGCTTGCGGCCAGTTCTTGATTCCCCTGCAACAGGGGGTAGATCTGTGCATCTCTGGAGTGCGTATGGCTCACGTTACCTCTGTAACGATGCAAGGCGTTTCTTATCATCTGCCCGATGGCAGTTCCCTGTTTTCAGATATTGATCTGCATCTCGACCAGCGCCGCACCGGCCTGGTAGGGCGCAATGGTGTGGGCAAGAGCATATTGGCGCGCATCATGGCAGGGGATATCTTGCCCTCAACCGGCCACTGCATCCGTAATGGCACGGTGTATTACCTGACGCAGCAAGTCAGCCATGACCCCAATCACACCCTTGCCGAGCTTGCTGGCGTGCAACCAGTCATTAGCGCCCTTGAGCGAATAGAGCGGGGCAGCAGCGCCCAAGCGGACTTTGACTGTGTGGGCGAACGCTGGAATATCCGCCAGCAACTGCTCGATCAGCTAAGCCGCAACAAGCTTGCACACCTGACCCTTTCGACTCCTGCATCAGCACTCAGCGGTGGTGAAGCCATGCGCGTGGCTCTGCTGGGCGCCTTTTTGTCGAAAGCCGATCTGTTGATCCTGGATGAGCCCACCAATCATCTGGATCACCAGCATCGACTTGCCCTGCATGAACAGTTGCAGCAGTGGCCAGAAGGATTACTTGTT
Organism: Pseudomonas sp. WS 5051; assembly: GCF_012985715.1. Taxonomy (NCBI): domain Bacteria; kingdom Pseudomonadati; phylum Pseudomonadota; class Gammaproteobacteria; order Pseudomonadales; family Pseudomonadaceae; genus Pseudomonas; species Pseudomonas sp. WS 5051. The sequence continues at coordinate 103,811 of NZ_JAAQWV010000012.1, read as the reverse complement.
ATCAGCCATGATCGCGCCTTGCTGGAAAATATGGAGCGCATCGTTGAGCTGTCACCACAGGGCCTCACCAGTTACGGCGGCGGTTACTCGTTTTATGCACAGGCCAAAACCGGGCAACTGCAAGCGGCGCAACAACAGCTGGCGGCATACCGGCTGGAGCGCAAGCGTCAGGAACAGACCCTGCGTGAGCAAAGAGAAAGTCTTGAGCGCAAACAATCCCGTGGCCGGAAACAGGCCGCTGACGCCAATCAGGCGAAGATTTTGCTGGGCCGGCAAAAGGAGCGCAGCCAGGCCAGCAGCGGTAAGTTGCGGGTACAGCAGGATGCGGCTCGCGAGCAATTATCTGTGCAGGTCCGTCAGGCTGCGAATCAGGTAGAAGAGCAGCAGGCCATCTTTATCTCTGCGCCGCAGCCTTGCTCTGGCTCGCCGGCTCAAATTGCCGAGTTGATAGAGGCCCGCCTGCCTTATGGGGCGCAACAACTGCGCAGGATCAATCTTGCCGTTACGCGAGGCCAGCGCATTGCCTTGACCGGCCCGAACGGCTGCGGCAAGTCGACCTTGCTCAAGGTATTGGCCGGGCAACTAACGGTTGTTTCCGGTCAGGCCAGGACCCTGGTCACCAGCACTTACCTCGACCAGCACCTGGGCGTTTTGGAACCGGCTCGGTCAGTTCTTGAGCAGTTGCAGTCACTTAACCGGCAACTGAGTGAAGGAGAATTACGTACCCGGCTGGCGCAATTGGGCCTTAATGCCGATCGTACCAACCTGCCATCCCATCGGCTCAGTGGCGGTGAACGCTTGAAAGCGGCGATGGCCTGCGTGTTTTATACACAATCCCCACCACAGCTGTTACTGCTCGATGAACCGGGCAATCACCTGGATCTGCCTTCCGTTCAAGCCCTGGAGAGCATGCTCAAGCATTACCCGGGCACTCTGATCGTTACCTCACACGATGATGTGTTTCTGGCCGCAATCGGAATTACCCACAGGCTCATGGCCTCACCCACAGGCTGGCTGCTTTGCCCCGTCTAACGGGGCTGTTGGCTACCGTTTATCACATTAATCATTGACCGAACGTCCGACCGCTTGCCGGATTGCACCTTCAAGCGTTTTTCGGCTGCCTGTTTATTGGCTCGAAAGCACCCAAACACGGGAATAAGCCCTGTGCATAACTGGCCCTCAGGTCAGTGGGTAAGTAGGTCTGAAAACTGAAGATAACCACCCCTGTGGATAAGCACCTGTTTTACCCACAGGCTTAAAGCACTTATCCCAACCCCTCATCAGTGCATAACCACAGACTTTTGATCCTCTGTACAGTACGTAAAATATAGCCTGTAGCAATCTATCCACAGAAAGGTGCCTCAGTAGAAATAAACATAAAAACAAAGCTTTATAAATTTCTTCTCTATTTATTTATCTATCTTGCCCTTATCCACAGCTGGTTAAATTTTGTGCAAAGGGTTCTTTAAGAAGGGCGAAGTCCCTATACTTCGCGGTCTATCCAAAAAACCCCTAGTAACAGGCACGAGGTGCGTGGTGAATTTCCCTTCCCGTTTTGCAGTGATCGTCATCGGCGGCGGTCACGCCGGAACCGAGGCTGCACTTGCTTCAGCACGTATGGGTGTGAAAACCCTGCTGTTGACCCACAACGTGGAAACCCTCGGGCAAATGAGCTGCAATCCTGCAATTGGCGGGATTGGTAAAAGCCATCTGGTTAAAGAAATCGATGCCCTTGGCGGCGCGATGGCGATAGCCACCGATAAAGGCGGTATTCAGTTCCGCGTACTCAACGGACGCAAAGGCCCGGCAGTACGGGCGACCCGTGCACAGGCCGACCGCATCCTGTACAAGGCCGCCGTACGCGAAATCCTGGAAAACCAGCCCAACCTGTGGATATTTCAACAGGCCGCTGATGACCTGATCGTTGAACAGGATCAAGTCCGTGGCGTAGTGACCCAGATGGGCCTGCGTTTTATGGCTGATGCCGTGGTTCTGACCACAGGCACTTTCCTCGGTGGACTTATCCACATCGGCATGCAGAATTACTCGGGCGGTCGGGCCGGTGATCCACCTTCGATTGCCCTGGCACACCGTCTGCGTGAACTGCCCCTGCGAGTCGGTCGCCTGAAAACCGGGACGCCACCGCGTATCGATGGCCGTTCTGTGGATTTCTCGGTAATGACCGAGCAACCGGGTGATACACCGATTCCTGTCATGTCGTTCATGGGCAACAAGGAACAGCACCCGGCCCAGGTCAGCTGCTGGATTACCCATACCAACGCCCGCACTCACGAAATCATTGCCTCCAACCTTGATCGTTCGCCGATGTATTCAGGCGTGATCGAAGGTATTGGCCCGCGTTACTGCCCGTCGATTGAAGACAAGATCCATCGCTTTGCCGACAAGGAAAGCCATCAGGTCTTTATCGAGCCGGAAGGTTTGACCACGCACGAGCTGTACCCGAACGGGATTTCCACCTCCTTGCCGTTCGACGTGCAAATCCAGATCGTGCAATCGATTCGCGGTATGGAAAACGCCCATATCGTGCGCCCGGGCTATGCCATCGAGTACGACTACTTCGATCCACGCGACCTGAAGTACAGCCTCGAAACCAAGGTGATTGGCGGCTTGTTCTTTGCCGGGCAAATCAACGGCACCACCGGTTACGAAGAAGCCGGCGCCCAGGGTTTGCTGGCTGGCGCCAACGCGGCATTGCTCGCACAGGGCAAGGAAAGCTGGTGCCCGCGCCGGGATGAGGCGTACATCGGCGTATTGGTCGACGACCTGATTACCCTGGGTACTCAAGAACCGTACCGGATGTTCACTTCCCGCGCCGAATACCGCCTGATCCTGCGCGAAGACAACGCCGACATGCGCTTGACTGAAAAAGGCCGCGAACTGGGCCTGGTCGACGACGCTCGTTGGGCGGCTTTCTGCACCAAGCGCGAAAGCATCGCGCAGGAAGAACAACGCCTCAAAAGTACCTGGGTTCGTCCAGGTACCGAGCAGGGTGATGCCATTGCTGCCAAGTTCGGCACACCGCTGACCCATGAATACAATTTGCTCAACCTGCTGACCCGCCCCGAAATTGATTACGCCGGCCTGGTTGAAGTGACCGGGCAGGGGGCAGAAGACCCGCTGGTTGCCGAGCAGGTTGAGATCAAAACCAAGTACGCCGGTTATATCGATCGTCAACAAGACGAAATTGCCCGTCTGCGTGCCAGTGAAAATACCAAGCTGCCTGTGGATATCGATTACACGACCATCTCCGGTCTGTCGAAAGAGATTCAGAGCAAGTTGGGCGCCACACGTCCCGAGACCCTGGGCCAGGCTTCGCGTATCCCGGGTGTGACCCCTGCGGCAATTTCCCTGTTGATGATTCACCTGAAAAAGCGCGGCGCTGGCCGCACGTTGGAGCAAAACGCTTGAGTTCGCTGGTAACCGCACAACACGCCGAAGAGTTATCCACAGGTGCACGCCAGCTGGGCGTCGCACTGACCGAGCATCAGCATCAGCAATTGCTGGGTTATCTGGCCCTGTTGATCAAATGGAACAAGGCCTACAACCTCACGGCTGTGCGTAACCCGGACGAGATGGTGTCGCGTCATTTGCTCGACAGTCTGAGCGTGATGCCCTTCATCGAAAATGGCCGTTGGCTGGATGTGGGCAGTGGCGGCGGCATGCCGGGTATTCCCCTGGCGATCCTGTTTCCCGAGTCGCAAGTGACCTGCCTGGACAGCAACGGCAAGAAAACCCGTTTCCTGACCCAGGTAAAACTCGAGCTGAAGCTGGATAACCTGCAAGTTATCCACAGTCGCGTCGAAGAATTCCAGCCTGAGCAGCCTTTCAACGGAATTGTTTCCAGGGCTTTCAGCAGCATGGAGAACTTCAGCAACTGGACGCGCCACCTTGGCAACAGCGAAACCCGCTGGTTGGCAATGAAGGGCGTTCATCCGGCCGATGAGCTGGTAGCATTGCCGTCTGATTTTCGTCTCGATGGCGAACACGCCTTGACCGTTCCGGGTTGCCAAGGCCAACGCCATCTGCTGATACTGCGCCGCACGGCATGATTGGGAACGCAAGCAAGAATGGCTAAGGTATTCGCAATAGCGAACCAAAAAGGTGGTGTGGGTAAAACCACCACCTGTATCAACCTCGCAGCATCGCTGGTCGCGACCAAGCGCCGCGTGCTGCTCATTGACCTTGATCCACAGGGCAACGCCACCATGGGTAGCGGTGTGGATAAACACGGTCTTGAGAATTCGGTCTACGACCTGTTGATCGGTGAATGCGACCTGGCCCAGGCCATGCACATCTCCGAGCACGGTGGTTACCAGTTGCTTCCCGCCAACCGCGATTTGACCGCGGCTGAAGTCGTGCTGCTCGAAATGCAGATGAAGGAAAGCCGTCTGCGTACAGCGCTGGCCCCGGTTCGCGAAAGCTACGATTACATCCTGATCGATTGCCCGCCGTCGTTGTCGATGCTGACCTTGAATGCCCTGGTGGCGGCCGATGGGGTGATTATCCCCATGCAGTGCGAGTACTTTGCACTCGAAGGCCTGAGCGACCTTGTGGATAACATCAAGCGCATCGCCGAGCTGCTCAATCCGAACCTGAAGATCGAAGGCCTGCTGCGCACCATGTACGACCCGCGCCTGAGCCTGATGAACGATGTTTCGGCGCAGCTCAAGGAACACTTCGGCGAGCAGCTCTACGACACCGTGATTCCGCGCAACATCCGCCTGGCCGAAGCGCCAAGCTATGGCATGCCAGCGCTGGCGTATGACAAAAATTCCCGTGGCGCGATTGCTTACCTTGCCCTGGCGGGCGAGCTGGTTCGTCGTCAACGTCGTTCTACCCGCACGCCTCAGCCAACTTAAGGAATTTCCATGGCCGTCAAGAAACGAGGTCTCGGACGCGGACTGGATGCACTCCTGAGTGGTCCTACGGTCAGCTCGCTGGAAGAGCAAGCGGTCAAGGTTGATCAAAGCGAACTGCAGCACCTGCCCCTGGACCTGATCCAGCGCGGCAAGTACCAGCCTCGTCGCGACATGGATCCGCAGGCGCTTGAAGAACTGGCCAGCTCGATCCGCACCCAGGGCGTGATGCAACCGATCGTGGTGCGCCCGATCGAAGGTAACCGCTTTGAGATCATCGCCGGTGAACGTCGCTGGCGCGCCAGCCAACAGGCCGGCAAGGACACAATCCCGGCGATGGTCAAAGACGTGCCGGACGAAACCGCCATTGCGATGGCGTTGATCGAGAACATTCAGCGTGAAGACCTCAATCCGATCGAGGAAGCTGTCGCCTTGCAGCGTTTGCAGCAAGAGTTCCAGCTGACTCAACAGCAAGTCGCCGACGCTGTGGGTAAGTCCCGGGTGTCTGTGGCTAACTTGTTGCGATTGATTTCGTTACCGGAAGTGATCAAGACCATGCTGTCCCACGGTGACCTGGAAATGGGTCATGCGCGGGCATTGCTCGGTTTGCCTGATGCTCAGCAGGTTGAAGGGGCGCGACACGTTGTCGCACGAGGCCTGACGGTACGTCAGACTGAAGCCCTGGTTCGCCAGTGGTTGAGTGGCAAACAGGAACCCGCGGAACCGGTTAAAACCGATCCGGACATTGCCAGACTCGAACAGCGTCTGGCTGAGCGGCTGGGCTCTGCGGTGCAGATCCGCCACGGAAAGAAGGGAAAAGGCCAGTTAGTGATTGGTTACAATTCCCTGGATGAGCTGCAAGGAGTGCTTGCTCACATCCGCTGAAACAATTCCTCATGTAGCGCGCAGTCGGAAATCACTACCTGACAGTTGAATAGGGGCTTCGTCGCCCCTATACTCTGCGCGCATTTTGTCGGCACAAATTATGCCAAGTTTTCTGTTTTTGGTAGCCGACCTTTGAGGAGCAGTTGTGATGGAAACCCGCACGCCAAACCGCTTGCCGTTCCATCGCTTGGCGGTTTTTCCGGTTTTGCTGGCTCAATTTGTCGTTTTATTGCTGGCTGCTCTGGGGCTCTGGCAATGGCATGGAGTCGTCGCCGGATATTCAGGACTCTGCGGAGGCCTGATAGCTTTGCTACCCAATGTGTATTTTGCTCACAGGGCTTTTCGGTTTTCCGGCGCCCGAGCAGCGCAAGCCATCGTCCGGTCGTTTTACGCCGGTGAGGCAGGCAAGTTAATTTTGACGGCAGTGCTGTTCGCGCTGACGTTTGCAGGTGTGAAGCCATTGGCGCCGTTAGCAGTATTCGGTGTCTTCGTGCTGACCCAACTGGTCAGTTGGTTCGCTCCCCTGCTAATGAGAACAACACTTTCGAGACCTTAGGGCGTTTGAGGCAACCATGGCAGAAACAACCGCTTCGGGCTATATCCAGCACCACTTACAGAACCTGACCTTTGGGCAGCTACCTGATGGCGGCTGGGGCTTTGCCCACACCGTTGCAGAAGCTAAAGCAATGGGCTTTTGGGCGTTCCACGTCGATACCCTCGGCTGGTCGCTGTTTGTTGGTCTGATTTTCATCCTCGTATTCCGCATGGCGGCCAAGAAGGCAACTTCCGGTCAGCCAGGCGCACTGCAGAACTTCGTTGAAGTACTGGTGGAATTCGTTGATGGCAGCGTAAAAGACAGTTTCCACGGTCGCAGTGCAGTAATCGCACCGCTGGCGCTGACCATTTTCGTGTGGGTGTTCCTGATGAACGCCATCGACTTGATCCCGGTTGACTGGATTCCTCAGTTGGCCATCTTGATCACTGGCGATGAACACTTCCCGTTCCGTGCCGTACCGACGACTGATCCAAACGCGACCATGGGCATGGCCCTGTCGGTGTTTGCACTGATCATCTTCTACAGCATCAAGATCAAGGGCATCGGTGGCTTTATCGGTGAACTGACCCTGCACCCATTCGGCAGCAAGAACATTTTTGTTCAGGCGCTGCTGATTCCGGTGAACTTCCTGCTCGAATTCGTGACGTTGATTGCCAAGCCTATTTCGTTGGCTCTGCGTCTGTTCGGCAACATGTACGCTGGCGAGCTGGTGTTTATCCTGATCGCCGTGATGTTCGGCAGCGGCCTGCTTTGGCTTAGCGGTCTGGGCGTGGTGCTGCAATGGGCGTGGGCTGTATTCCACATCCTGATCATCACCTTGCAAGCGTTCATCTTCATGATGTTGACCATCGTCTACCTGTCGATGGCACACGAAGATAATCACTAAGATCCGCTTCGGCGAATCTGGTGCTCCTCTCACCTTCGGGTGAGAGGGCGTCGCAAAATGATTTTGTTTTACCGCTTTAATCTAAAAACCTAAACCATACGACGTAAAAGTCGGGAGGAAAGATGGAAACTGTAGTTGGTCTAACCGCTATCGCTGTTGCACTGTTGATCGGCCTGGGCGCACTGGGTACCGCAATTGGTTTCGGCCTGTTGGGTGGCAAGTTCCTGGAAGGCGCAGCGCGTCAACCAGAAATGGTTCCAATGCTGCAAGTTAAAATGTTCATCGTTGCCGGTCTGCTCGACGCCGTAACCATGATCGGTGTTGGTATCGCACTGTTCTTCACCTTCGCTAATCCTTTCGTTGGTCAACTCGCTGGCTAATCACTCGAATTTTCGAGTTGATTAGAGTGATGGACAACGAACGAGCGAGGTGTTGGCGTGAACATTAATGCAACCCTGATTGGCCAGTCCGTTGCGTTCTTCATTTTTGTACTGTTTTGCATGAAGTTCGTGTGGCCTCCGGTCATCGCGGCATTGCAAGAACGTCAGAAGAAGATTGCGGCTGGACTGGACGCTGCTAACCGAGCAGCTCGCGACCTGGAGTTGGCCCAAGATAAAGCGGGTCAACAACTGCGCGAAGCTAAGGCTCAAGCAGCTGAAATCATTGAGCAAGCCAAGAAACGCGGTACTCAGATCGTAGACGAAGCCCGTGAACAGGCTCGCGTTGAAGCTGACCGTGTGAAGGCTCAGGCTCAGGCCGAGATCGAACAGGAACTGAACAGCGTCAAAGACGCCCTGCGTACCCAACTGGGTACCCTGGCTGTTGAAGGCGCAGAGAAGATCCTGGGTGCCACAATCGATCAAAACGCGCACGCGGAGCTGGTTACTAAACTGGCTGCTGAAATTTAAGCGAGGGCGATCATGGCAGAATTGACCACGTTGGCCCGACCTTACGCTAAGGCAGCCTTCGAGCACGCCCAGGCCCACCAGCAACTGGCCTCTTGGTCAGCCATGCTCGGCCTGGCTGCAGCAGTGTCGCAAGACGACACTATGCAGCGCGTGCTCAAGGCCCCGCGACTGACGAGCGCAGAAAAGGCCGCCACGTTTATTGACGTGTGCGGCGACAAGTTCACTGTAGAAGCACAGAACTTCATCAACGTCGTTGCCGAAAACGACCGTCTCCCGCTGTTGCCGGAGATCGCCGCTCTGTTTGACCTGTACAAGGCCGAACAAGAGAAGTCGGTAGACGTTGAAGTCACCAGTGCTTTTGCATTGAACCAAGAACAGCAAGACAAACTCGCCAAGGTTCTCAGTGCACGACTCGACCGGGAAGTGCGCCTGCAAGTTGCGGAGGATGCCAGCCTTATAGGTGGTGTCATCATCCGCGCCGGCGACCTGGTTATCGATGGCTCGGTTCGCGGGAAACTCGCAAGCCTTGCCGAAGCATTGAAATCTTGAGTTTGAAGGGGCAGCAGAGCAATGCAGCAACTCAATCCTTCCGAAATAAGTGAAATTATCAAGGGCCGCATCGAAAAACTCGATGTGACCTCCCAAGCCCGTAACGAAGGCACTGTCGTCAGCGTATCTGACGGTATTGTGCGGATTCACGGTCTGGCCGACGTAATGTACGGCGAGATGATCGAGTTTCCGGGCAGCGTCTTCGGTATGGCTCTCAACCTCGAGCAAGACTCTGTAGGTGCCGTAGTACTGGGCGCATACACGACTCTGGCTGAAGGCATGAGCGCCAAGTGCACTGGCCGTATCCTGGAAGTTCCGGTTGGTAAGGAACTGCTGGGTCGCGTTGTCGACGCACTGGGTAACCCAGTTGATGGCAAAGGTCCACTGGGCAACACCGAGACTGATGCAGTCGAGAAAGTTGCTCCAGGCGTGATCTGGCGTAAGTCGGTAGACCAGCCTGTACAGACTGGCTACAAGGCTGTCGATGCCATGATCCCTGTCGGCCGTGGCCAGCGTGAGCTGATCATCGGTGACCGTCAGATCGGTAAAACCGCTCTGGCGATCGACGCGATCATCAACCAGAAGAACAGCGGCATTTTCTGTGTATACGTAGCGATCGGTCAGAAGCAATCGACCATCGCCAACGTGGTTCGCAAGCTGGAAGAAAACGGCGCGCTGGCTAACACCATCGTCGTTGCTGCCAGTGCTTCCGAATCCGCAGCGCTGCAGTTCCTGGCACCGTACTCCGGTTGCACCATGGGCGAATACTTCCGCGACCGCGGTGAAGACGCGCTGATCGTTTATGACGATCTGTCCAAGCAAGCAGTGGCTTACCGCCAGATTTCCCTGCTGCTGCGCCGTCCACCAGGCCGTGAAGCTTACCCAGGCGACGTGTTCTATCTCCACTCCCGTCTTCTGGAGCGCGCATCCCGCGTATCCGAAGAATACGTAGAGAAGTTCACCAACGGCGCAGTGACCGGCAAAACCGGTTCCCTGACCGCACTGCCGATCATCGAAACCCAGGCTGGCGACGTTTCCGCGTTCGTTCCGACCAACGTGATTTCCATCACCGACGGTCAGATCTTCCTGGAATCGGCCATGTTCAACTCCGGGATCCGTCCTGCAGTGAACGCCGGTGTTTCGGTATCCCGTGTGGGTGGTGCCGCTCAGACCAAGATCATCAAGAAGCTGTCCGGTGGTATCCGTACCGCTCTGGCTCAGTACCGTGAACTGGCAGCATTTGCCCAGTTCGCTTCTGACCTGGACGAAGCGACCCGTAAGCAACTTGAGCATGGTCAGCGCGTTACCGAGCTGATGAAGCAGAAGCAATACGCACCAATGTCGATCGCTGACATGGCGCTGTCGCTGTATGCCGCTGAGCGTGGGTTCCTGACTGACGTCGAAATCACCAAGGTCGGTAGCTTTGAACAAGCGCTGATTGCTTACTTCAACCGCGATCACGCCGAGCTTATGGCGAAGATCAACGTTAAAGGTGACTTCAATGACGAAATCGACGCTGGCATCAAAGCCGGTATCGAGAAGTTCAAGGCCACCCAAACCTGGTAAGCCGCAGCGGGAGCCGCAAGGCTCCCGCTTGCTAACCTGATAGGTGTTACATGGCAGGCGCAAAAGAGATTCGCAGTAAGATTGCGAGCATCAAAAGCACGCAAAAGATTACCAGCGCCATGGAAAAAGTGGCGGTCAGCAAAATGCGCAAGGCACAAATGCGCATGGCTGCTAGCCGTCCTTATGCGGAGCGTATCCGCCAGGTTATTGGGCATTTGGCCAACGCCAACCCGGAATACCGCCACCCGTTCATGATCGACCGCGAAGTTAAGCGTGTGGGTTATGTGGTTGTGAGCAGTGACCGTGGTTTGTGCGGTGGTTTGAATACCAACCTGTTCAAGGCTTTGGTCAAGGACATGGCGGTAAACCGTGAAAACGGCGTCGAGATTGATCTGTGCGTGGTCGGCAGCAAAGGTGCGGCATTTTTCCGTAACTTCGGCGGTAACGTCGTCGCTGCTATCAGCCATCTGGGTGAAGAACCGTCGATCAATGATTTGATCGGCAGCGTTAAGGTGATGCTGGATGCTTACCTGGAAGGCCGTATTGACCGCCTGTCCGTGGTATCCAACAAGTTCATCAACACCATGACGCAACAGCCTACTGTGGAGCAATTGATTCCACTGGTGGCGACCCCGGATCAAGAACTCAAGCACCACTGGGACTATCTCTACGAACCGGATGCCAAAGAGCTGCTAGACGGCTTGATGGTGCGTTACGTGGAGTCGCAGGTGTACCAGGCGGTGGTCGAGAACAGTGCAGCTGAACAAGCTGCGCGGATGATCGCAATGAAGAACGCCACTGATAACGCCGGTGACTTGATCAGCGATTTGCAGCTGATCTACAACAAGGCGCGTCAGGCTGCGATCACCCAAGAGATCTCGGAAATCGTCGGCGGCGCTGCCGCGGTTTAACGGTTCAAATATTCAGAGGATCCAGCTATGAGTAGCGGACGTATCGTTCAAATCATCGGCGCCGTGATCGACGTGGAATTTCCACGCGAAAACGTACCGAGCATCTACAACGCGCTGAAAGTACAAAGCGCGGCCGGAACCACTCTGGAAGTTCAGCAACAGCTGGGCGACGGCGTGGTTCGTACCATTGCGATGGGTTCCACCGAGGGCTTGAAGCGCGGTCTGGAAGTCACCGACTCTGGCGCAGCCATCTCCGTTCCAGTAGGTAAAGCTACCCTGGGCCGGATCATGGACGTTCTGGGCAACCCGATCGACGAAGCTGGCCCGATTGACACCGAAGAGCGTTGGGGCATTCACCGCCCAGCACCGTCCTTCGCTGAGCAAGCTGGCGGCAACGACCTGCTGGAAACCGGTATCAAGGTTATCGACCTGATCTGCCCGTTTGCAAAAGGCGGTAAGGTTGGTCTGTTCGGTGGTGCCGGTGTAGGCAAAACCGTAAACATGATGGAACTGATCCGTAACATCGCCATGGAACACAGCGGTTACTCTGTGTTTGCTGGTGTGGGCGAGCGTACCCGTGAGGGTAACGACTTCTACCACGAGATGAAGGATTCCAGCGTACTGGACAAAGTGGCACTGGTTTACGGTCAGATGAACGAGCCGCCGGGTAACCGTCTGCGCGTAGCACTGACCGGCCTGACCATGGCCGAGAAGTTCCGTGACGAAGGTAACGACGTACTGTTGTTCGTTGACAACATCTACCGTTACACCTTGGCCGGTACTGAAGTATCCGCACTGCTGGGCCGTATGCCTTCGGCAGTAGGTTACCAGCCGACTCTGGCTGAAGAGATGGGTACTCTGCAAGAGCGCATCACTTCGACCAAAAACGGTTCGATCACTTCGATCCAAGCGGTATACGTACCTGCGGATGACTTGACTGACCCGTCGCCTGCGACCACGTTTGCCCACTTGGACGCTACCGTCGTTCTGTCCCGTGACATCGCTTCCCTGGGTATCTACCCAGCAGTAGATCCACTGGATTCGACTTCGCGCCAGCTGGACCCGAACGTAATTGGCCAGGAACACTACGACACCGCTCGCGGCGTTCAGTACGTGTTGCAGCGTTACAAAGAACTGAAGGACATCATTGCGATCCTGGGTATGGACGAGCTGTCGGAAACCGACAAGCAGTTGGTATCCCGCGCTCGTAAGATCCAGCGTTTCTTGTCTCAGCCGTTCTTCGTGGCTGAAGTCTTCACTGGCGCTTCGGGTAAATACGTTTCCCTGAAAGACACCATTGCTGGCTTCAAAGGCATCCTCAACGGTGACTACGACCACCTGCCAGAACAAGCGTTCTACATGGTCGGCGGCATCGAAGAAGCGATCGAGAAAGCCAAGAAACTGTAATTCCAGCGCCCGGCAACGGGCGCTAATCAGGTTGAGGCAATCAGATGGCTAATATGATGACAGTCCATTGCGATATCGTCAGTGCGGAAGGAGAAATCTTTTCCGGTCAGGTCGAGATGGTGATTGCGCACGGCAGCCTGGGTGATCTTGGTATCGCTCTGGGTCACGCTCCGCTGATCACTGAACTCAAGCCAGGTCCGATCCGCCTGATCAAGCTGGGCGGGGAATCGGAGGTGTTTTACATCTCCGGTGGTTACCTCGAGGTTCAGCCGAACATGGTCAAGGTTCTTGCCGACACCGTGCAACGTGCTGCCGACCTGGATGAAGCCTCCGCTCAGGAAGCCGTAAAGGCTGCCGAGAAGGCACTGAACGAAAAAGGCGCAGATTTCGATTACGGATCTGCTGCTGCACGTCTGGCCGAAGCCGCAGCTCAGCTGCGCACCGTCCAGCAAATCCGCAAGAAGTTTGGCGGCTAAGCCTCCTGTCTTATTGTGTGATTGATTAAAAAGGGTAGCCTCGGCTACCCTTTTTCTTTTTCCGCGAAATACTTTTTGGTCGCAACCGCTGACCACCCAGGATTGGTAGCCAGTCATGTCTCTCGATATCGTTATTCTCGCCGCAGGTCAGGGCACCCGCATGCGTTCTGCCCTGCCCAAGGTTCTGCACCCCGTGGCAGGCAACTCCATGCTTGGCCATGTTATCCACAGCGCTCGTCAGCTTGAACCGACCCGCATCCACGTCGTCATTGGTCACGGAGCCGAACTGGTGCGTGAACGCCTGGCTGCTGATGACCTGAACTTTGTGCTGCAAGACAAGCAACTGGGTACCGGCCATGCCGTGGCTCAGGCACTACCATTTCTGACCGCAGAAAACGTGTTGATCCTGTACGGCGATGTACCGCTGATCGAGGTCGAGACCCTGCAACGTCTGCTCAAGCAAGTTGGCCCCGAGCAACTGGGCCTGCTGACCGTCAACCTGGCCGACCCGACTGGTTATGGTCGTATCGTGCGTGATGCGGATGGCAAGGTGTGTGCGATTGTTGAGCACAAGGACGCAACCGAAGCCGAACGTACAATTACCGAAGGCAACACCGGGATCCTCGCCTTGCCGACCCGTCGCCTGGCTGACTGGATGAGCCGTCTGTCGAACAACAACGCACAGGGCGAGTACTACCTGACCGACGTAATCGCCATGGCGGTCAGCGATGGTTTGGTCGTGGCCACCGAGCATGCCCTTGACCCGATGGAAGTGCAGGGCGCCAATGATCGTAAACAACTCAGTGAGCTGGAACGTCATTACCAGTTGCGCGAAGCCCGTCGCCTGATGGCCTTGGGTGTGACCTTGCGTGACCCGGCGCGTTTCGATGTGCGCGGTGAAGTCACCGTGGGTCGTGATGTGCTGATCGATATCAACGTGATTCTTGAAGGTCGCGTGGTTATTGAGGACGACGTGGTCATCGGTCCGAATTGCGTAATCAAGGACAGCACCTTGCGCAAAGGTGTTGTGGTCAAGGCCAATAGCCATCTCGACGGTGCCGTGATGGGCGAGAACAGTGATGCCGGACCGTTCGCTCGTCTGCGCCCGGGCAGTGTGCTGGATGCCCGTGCCCATGTGGGTAACTTTGTCGAATTGAAAAACGCCCACTTGGGTGAAGATGCCAAATGCGGTCACCTGACTTATCTGGGCGATGCCGAGGTCGGCCCGCGCACCAATATCGGTGCTGGCACCATCACCTGCAACTACGATGGCGCCAACAAGTGGAAGACCGTGTTGGGCGCTGATGTATTTATTGGTTCGAACAACTCGTTGGTTGCACCTGTGGATATCTCCAACGGTGCTACCACTGCTGCAGGCTCGACCATCAATCAGGATGTTGCCGCGGAGCAACTGGCCGTTGGTCGTGCGCGCCAGCGCAATATTGATGGCTGGAAGCGTCCGGTCAAACAGCCAAAGCCTTGATTTAAAGTTATCCACAGAAAGGCGATGATGATTTAAGGTTATTAACAAGTCATCCTATAACTGTTTTAAATCAATGAGTTACCTAAAGCCTTATTCACGCCCTGTGGATAAGGCTTTGTTTTTTGCGGGCCTAAATAAGCGTTTTGGCCAATGAATACAGGCCCATATCGACTTATTCACAGAAAATAGCCCACAACATTTTCTTGACGAAGGTTTCGAGATACGGTTTCATTGCTTTCGTTATCTTTCGAAACGAAACTTAAGCCGTTATGTCCAAACGTAATACGCCACAACGCAGACACAACATCCTGGCCATGCTTGCCGAGCAGGGCGAAGTCAGTGTGGATGAACTGGCCAAGCGCTTCGAAACCTCTGAGGTTACGATTCGCAAGGATCTGGCTGCACTCGAAAGTAACGGGCTTTTATTGCGTCGTTATGGCGGCGCGATCACCATGCCGCAAGAACTGGTCAGTGATGTCCCTCAGCCAGTTTCTCTTTATAAGCAAGCCATTGCCCGTGCAGCGGTTGGTCTGATTAAAGAGCATGCGCGCATCATCATCGACAGCGGCAGCACCACGGCCTCGATGATTCCACAACTGGGCCTGCAACCTGGCCTGGTAGTGATGACCAACTCCCTGCACGTCGCCAATGCACTCAGTGAACTGGAACATGAGCCTGTATTGCTGATGACCGGGGGCACCTGGGATCCGCACTCCGAGTCCTTTCAGGGACAGGTTGCCGAACAGGTGTTGCGCTCATACGACTTCGATCAACTGTTCATCGGTGCTGACGGCATAGACCTGCAGCGCGGCACGACAACTTTTAACGAGTTGTTGGGTCTGAGCCGGGTCATGGCTGACGTCGCGCGTGAAGTGATCGTGATGGTCGAGTCGGACAAGATTGGTCGAAAAATACCCAACCTGGAACTGCCCTGGAGCAGCGTCCATACCCTTATTACCGATGATCGCCTGCCCCTTGAGGCACGCGAACAGATTCAGGCCCGGGGCATAACATTGTTATGCGCGGCCCTAAGCTAGGAGAACTTTATGTGTGGAATCGTTGGCGCAGTCGCTGAACGTAATATCACGGCCATTCTGCTGGAAGGCCTGAAACGTCTTGAATACCGTGGTTACGACAGCGCAGGTGTGGCTGTTTTCACCAACAACGGCACCCTGGAACGCATGCGCCGCAACGGCAAAGTGGCCGAGCTGGAACAAGCTCTGGCCGGTGAGCCATTGGCCGGTCGTCTGGGCATTGCCCATACCCGTTGGGCCACCCACGGTGCGCCGTGCGAGCGTAACGCTCACCCGCATTTCTCCGGTTCCGATCTGGCTGTTGTGCACAACGGCATCATCGAAAACCATGAAGCCCTGCGTGAGCAGCTCAAAGGCTTGGGCTATGTGTTTACCTCGGACACTGACACCGAAGTCATTGCCCACCTGCTAAACCACAAACTCAAAGATCACAGCGACCTGACCGAGGCCCTCAAGGCCACCGTTAAAGAGTTGCACGGTGCCTACGGCCTGGCTGTGATCAGCGCCAAGCAACCGGATCGTCTGGTTGCAGCCCGCAGCGGCAGCCCGCTGGTGATTGGCCTGGGCCTGGGTGAAAACTTTCTGGCCTCCGACCAATTGGCACTGCGTCAGGTCACTGACCGTTTCATGTACCTGGAAGAAGGCGATATCGCTGAAATCCGTCGTGACAGCGTGCAGATCTGGGACGTAAACGGTCAGAGCGTTCAACGCGAAGCCGTGCAATACAGCGATGGCGCCGAAGCGGCCGACAAGGGCGAGTATCGCCACTACATGCTCAAGGAAATCCACGAGCAACCAGCTGTAGTTCAACGCACCCTGGAAAACCGCCTGGGTGCTGACCATGTACTGGTTCAAGCTTTCGGTCCACAAGCGAAGGAATTGTTCGCCAAGGTTCGCAATGTTCAGATCGTCGCCTGTGGTACCAGCTACCACGCTGGCATGGTTGCCCGTTACTGGCTCGAAAGCCTGGCAGGCATTCCGTGCCAGGTTGAAGTGGCCAGCGAGTTCCGCTACCGCAAAGTTGTGGTGCAACCGGACACCCTTTTTGTTTCGATCTCGCAATCGGGCGAAACCGCTGACACCCTGGCAGCACTGCGCAATGCAAAAGAATTGGGCTTCCTCGGTAGCCTGGCGATTTGCAACGTAGGTATCAGCTCGCTGGTTCGTGAGTCTGATCTGACGCTGCTAACCCAAGCAGGTCGCGAAATCGGTGTGGCTTCCACCAAGGCATTTACCACCCAGCTGGTAGGCCTGTTGCTGCTGACCCTGTCTCTGGGCCAGGTGCGCGGCACCCTGGAAGAGGGCGTTGAAGCACAGCTGGTAGAAGAACTGCGTCGTTTGCCAGCGCGTCTGGGCGAAGCCCTGGCGATGGATTCGGTGGTTGAAAAAGTGGCTGAATTGTTTGCCGATAAACATCACACCCTGTTCCTGGGCCGTGGCGCTCAGTTCCCGGTGGCAATGGAAGGTGCACTCAAGCTCAAAGAAATTTCGTACATCCACGCTGAAGCGTACCCGGCGGGCGAGTTGAAGCACGGCCCTCTGGCACTTGTGGATAACGATATGCCGGTAGTGACCGTTGCTCCGAACAATGAGCTGTTGGAGAAACTTAAATCCAACCTGCAAGAAGTGCGTGCCCGCGGTGGCGAGCTGATTGTGTTTGCTGATGAACAAGCCGGTATGAGCAACGGCGAAGGCACCCATGTGATCAACATGCCGCATATCCACGATGTGCTGGCGCCGATCCTCTACACCATCCCGCTGCAATTGCTGTCGTACTACGTGGCCGTGCTTAAAGGCACTGACGTGGACCAGCCGCGTAACCTGGCTAAATCCGTGACTGTGGAATAAATCACAGCTGCGGCACTACTCAGTGGTTTTAGAGAGTTAAAACTGTCGCGAATGAAGGGAGCCACTTACGGGCTCCCTTCTTCGACAGATCCCCTTCTTCCAGGTTGCTTGACCAACACTGAGGGAAACACTCAATTACAGGTGGAAATGGCCCGCAGCCTCTGGCTGGTAAAGCACTTTCATGATCTCAATTCGGCGGGTCCGATCAGAAATTCGCCAGTCAATGGCGTCCCCCTCCTGATAGCCCAAAATGGCGGCGCCAATGTCGGAATACACGGAATGCTTCCCTGCGTTGCTGTCCGCGTCTTCCGGGTAGACCAAGGCCACTTCGATCTCTTCGTCGTCCAGTTGCACTAAAGCCCTGGAGTTCATCGTGACGACATTGCCCGCCACCTGCTGCGGCTTGACGACAATGGCTCGTTCAAGCTCATGTTCGAGCTCAACAACCGTCGGACCTTGCTCCAGAGCGATTAGACTCTCGAGCCTGGCCTTGTCGATTTCAGTGATGTAGATCCTGGTGGAGTCGCCAACGGTACCTTCGCGCAAGAGCTGGAGATAGCGCCCCGCTGCCATGGAAAATGACTTCAATGTGGGCGTTTCGCTTTCAAGCACAAAGCCGCTGCGCAGAAAGGCTTTTACCGAGCGCGTGTTGTCCGGGTGGATCTTGGCGATGAGCTTCTTGGCCCGCATGTCGAGGAAGGCCAGTTTCATGCCTTCGCGGATCGTGCGGGCGCCAAGGTTTCGGCCCCATTTGTCGCTGTCTCCGATGACCAGGACTATCTCGCAATTTGAGCCGGTCTTGATCAGACGGACAAAGCCTACCGGGGCGTCATGCCGGTCATAAGCCATGAAGAATCGGCCGCCCTGGTTGAACAGATGGGTCAGGATTGGCAATTGGGTTCTATCAATGGCTTGCTCGATGGAGCGGGAGACATGACGTGAATCGCTCAGATAACAGGTGACGCGCTCATCTTCCAACCAATCCATCAACGTCAACGCATGCGCCCGAGTAACTTCCGGGCACAGCGAAATGAAAGGCTTGTTCATCTTCACCACACTTATTTTCAAGGGATGAAAGCCCTTCATGGCTACGGCCATGACGGTTCTTTCGGCAACCGGCTATTTTAAGACATAACGCAAGTAATGCCGAATGGTCGGGAGAGTTCGGGGATATCTTCGTTTTACCCTTTGATCCGACCCAGAGCCTCGCCGCAAGCAGCGCCAGCAAATGTACGTTGATGTCTTGTGGCTTCTGGGTTGTGGATAACTTCAGCAAGGAGCTGGCATGCTTTACACCAATGCGCTGAAACAATTGGATATGCAGGATATTTCGATCGTCTTGCTGTTGATCGAAAATCGCAGCGCCAAGCGTGTGGCAGAAATGTTGAATCTCAGCCAATCAAGCATCAGTTACAGCCTGAAAAAACTCCGCCACTGTTTCGACGACAAACTCTTCGAGAACACCGACGGCGCCATGCAACCCACGGCACGGGTGCTGGCGATCAAGCCCTATCTGCAAAACATCCTGCAGTGCATCAATCAGTGCGCCAAGGAAGGAGCAGGGCAGGGCACCGCGCTGCGTCAGTGGAATATCACTGCCCCGGAATATTTTGAAATTCTCATGTTGCCTGCAGTGTTGCAGCAGGTGCGTTCAACCGGGCGCAACTGGGCGTTGAGTGTGAGCCGCCTGGGCCAGGATTTGCCCATCAGTGAGTTATTGGCTTCTGACACCGACGTTTGCTTTGGCTTCGGCCCGGGCTATCACCAACGGCATCCGTTGCTGGGCTATCGCAGCCTTACTGAAGATTCTTTTGTGTGCCTGTCCAGCGTGGCAAAACATCAGGCTAAATCTTTTTTGGATATTGATGAATTTTGTGACACGCCGCACATATTTCCAACGCCGTGGCTGTCGGAAAAAAACATGGTGGATGGCTGGCTGGAAAAACAGTCGCGGCGTAGAAATATTTTTACCCGGGCCAACTCCTATCACGCCGGGGTCAATGTTTTATTGGCGGTGCCGGCACTGATCGTGATCCCGAAAAAAATAGTGGCGACGTTGAATGTGCCGCCAAACATTAAAGTTCTCCAACCGCCGCCCGGTTTTCCGACTTTCACTCTGGACATGATCTGGAGCCGTGAACGAACCATCCACAGCGACTTTCATGAGCTGGAAGGGTTGATCGAAAAAATAAAAAAATAAATTTCAGGTGCGCAAAATCGCCTGCGGGTGCTGGTGTGCGCTATACATTCCCACTGCTTATCCCGCAGGGTAGGGCACGGCCATGAACTGAAAAGGAATTTTCGATGATCAAGCAATTTATCAAACCCGCCCGCACCGGTGCGGTTTTTCTAGTGACTTGCCTGGCGGCTTCCATCGCCTGTGCCAGCGATAAAACCAGTTACCCGGACGCCGCTGCCAGCGACCCGGCGAAGCTGGGCTGGATGGTCGGTGCACCGCCCCCGCCGGATCGCATCGTGCGCTTTGCCGACGGCAGTTATTTCCAGTTTCCCGCCATGCGCTGGAGTGTTTCCAACTTCCGTCAATTGATGCCTACCACCAATGTCTCCCGTGGCCTGGGTGCGCCCGTGCCGCTGGCCAGAGCCTTGCGCACGGATATCGACGCCTTGACCTTCGTGCCACTGGGCAGCAAGGAGCCGATGACCTGGGAACAGTCGCTGGCGGCGAACTACACCGACGGCATTGTGGTGCTGCACCGCGGCAAAATTGTTTATGAGCGTTACTTTGGTGTGCTGACCCCCGAAGGCCAGCACGGCGCCATGTCGATGACCAAGTCCGTGGTGGGTACTATGGGCGCGATGCTGGTGGCTGATGGCACGTTGGATGCCAATAAAAAAATTGCTGAGTATGTCCCCGAGCTGGCCAAGTCGGCCTTTGGCAACGCCACCCTGCGCCAGGTGCTGGACATGACCACGGGACTTAAATACAGCGAAGATTATGCCGACCCCAATGCGGAAGTCTGGAAGCATGCACAGGCCGGTAACCCGCTACCCAAACCCAAGGACTACACCGGCCCGCAAAGTTATATGGAATATTTGCAGACGGTCGAGCCGGAGGGGGAGCACGGCGAGGCCTTCGCTTATAAAACCGTGAACACCGATGTGCTGGGCTGGGTCATTGCACGAGTGACAGGGCGTAACGTTGCGCAATTGCTCTCGGAAAAAATCTGGCAGCGCATTGGCGCTGAACAATCGGCCTATTTCACCGTGGATTCAATCGGTACCCCGTTTGCGGGGGGTGGTTTGAATACAGGGCTACGGGACATGGCCCGCTTTGGAGAAATGATCCGTAACAATGGTCAGTATCTCGGCAAGCAAATCGTACCCAAGGCGGTTGTCGATGACATTCGTGGTGGCGGCGATAAAGCGGCCTTTGCCAAAGCCGGTTATGACTTGCTCAAGGGCGCCAGCTATCGCGACATGTGGTGGGTGACGCACAACGCGGATGGTGCCTTTATGGCGCGCGGTGTTTACGGTCAGCGCACCTACATTGACCCGAAAGCCGAAATGGTTATTGTGCGTTATGCCTCCAACCCGGTTGCCAGCAACTCGGCTAACGATCCGGTGACTATTCCTGCATTTGAAGCCCTGGCCAAACAGTTGATGACTCACCCGGACTGATAGCGCCAAAAAACGCTGGGAGTCGTGCTTGACCGGCTCCCATAGCGGCGTTTCGCCGTTTTTAAACCAAGATGAAGAATCCGTAAGCTCGACAAAAGTTTCATCATTTCTGCGATATCGTAACTAGATATTTCATAAGTGAGTGTTTCCATGCGTGTCGATTTAGAGGCAGAGGAGGGCCGGCTCGAGTCTTTGCCTCGTTTCCAAAGCGCCAGCGCACAGGCTCGTCAGCTCTATCTACTGGGGGTAGTGCTGGCAGTCCTGGCGTTGCTGGCGTGGGTGCTGGCATTTTTTATAGGTCTGTTTTCATCGGAATCGCTGTGGCCGGTGCTGCTGGGCAATAACGCAGCAGCCATGCTGGTGCTGGCCGCAGGCGTTCAATCGGCTTACTGGGTGGCGGATTGGCGCAATGACGCACTCAACCCCGCACCACAGGTGGCTGAGGTCGCTCCCGACGAACAGTTGCGTGGCATTGAACGTTTTAACCAGCGGATTGATGCCGGGGCAAAACAGGTGCTGGCCACCATCGGCGCGCCCGTTTTGTGGCTGGCAGGCGTGAGCGGTGTCGCCTGGTGGAGCGTCCAGCACACCTGGAACCTGGCTTTACCCGGTTTGGCTCTGGGAACCTGGGGCAGTGTCGCGGCTGGCATTGCGGTGCTGTGCGCGTTTGCACTGTTAGTGTTCGAACGTTTCCTGGCGCAGCAACACCCTGGCCAATGGCCGGAGGCGCGTTTGCTGGCACCGTTGGTTCGCGTGCCCATCCTCACTTTGCTCCTGAGCGCCGTGTGCCTGATTTTCAGCAGCGACGATGCGGTGTGGCCTGCCCGCCTCGCGGTGCTGACCGGGTTGCTACCTGCTGCCGTGGCTATTGAGCTGATTCTGAGGGCGCTGGCTGCACTGTTCATCCCGCGCCGCGACAAACTAGAACCGCGCATGATCGGGCAAAGCTTTGTCGCTGGTATGTTGCGTTGGCCGCCTCAGCCATTGCTGACGCTGCAGAGCGAATTGCATAACCGGTTCGGCATCGACCTGCGCCAAATCTGGGCTTTTACCTTTATGCGCAAAGCGTTTTTCCCGGTGCTGGCGGTGGTTGCTGCTGTCGGCTGGGTGCTGAGCGGTGTGAGTGAAATCCCGCTGCAAGGTCGAGGGATTTATGAGCGCTTTGGTGAGCCGGTTGAAGTGTTGGGCCCGGGTTTGCACGTGGGCCTGCCATGGCCTTTTGGGCGAGTCCTGGCGGTGGAAAACGGTGTGGTACATGAGTTGGCCACTAGCACAGAATCGACTGTCGATCCGCTACTCACGCCTGCCGATGGTTTACCACCGCTTACCGCCAATCGCCTGTGGGATGCCACCCATGTGAATGACAAGTCCCAGGTGATTGCCAGCGACAGTGGCGACAAACAGGGCTTTCAGATCGTCAATATGGACGTGCGTTTTGTCTATCGCATTGGCCTGAGCGACCACGCCGCCATTGCCGCCACTTATCACAGTGCTGATGTACCGACGCTGATTCGCACTACCGCCAGCCGCATTCTGGTACACGACTTTGCCTCTCGGACGCTTGATGGTGTGCTCGGTGAGCAGCGCAGTGCGCTGGCCGATGATATAGGCCACGCCGTGCAGGCTGATCTGGATGGCCTGGACAGCGGGGTGGAAATTCTTGCCACCGTGGTTGAAGCCATCCACCCACCTGCCGGGGCCGCCAATGCCTATCACGGTGTGCAGGCAGCACAGATCAGCGCGCAGGCCCTGATTGCCCGCGAACGGGGCGCGGCCAGTGAACAAGCCAATGTGGCGCAATTGCAGGCCAGCGTCGCCCTGGATCAAGCCCATGCGCTGGCGCGTGAAATAAATGCCACCGCACTGACAGCTGATCTGCGCTTTGGCGCCGAGCAAAAAGCCTACGCCAGTGCCGGTCATGCGTTCCTTTTGGAACAGTACCTGAGCCAGTTAAGCCAGGGGCTGAACAATGCCCGATTGCTGATCCTCGACCATCGCCTTGGGGGCAGCAGTGCGCCGACCCTCGACCTGCGTTCTTTCACGCTGCCGGCCGATCCTGTCGCGCCGCGTAAAGCTGCTCAGTAAGGAGTCTTCTCTTGTCTCAATCCCACGATCACAGCAGCCATCATCATGGCTGTTCCCACCACGGCCATCACCATCATGACGATACCCTTGAGCCAAGCCCCTTCCCGTGGCGACGCATGGGCTGGGCGGCATTGCTGGTGCTGTTTGCCATCGCCGCGGCGAGCCTGGTGCAAGTACGTTCCGGCGAAGCCACGGTAATTACCCGCTTTGGCAACCCGGCCCGGGTGCTGCTGGAGCCCGGTCTGGGCTGGCGCTGGCCGGCGCCATTTGAAGTCAGCGTGCCGGTGGATCTGCGTTTGCGCACCACCTCCAGCGGCCTGCAGGACGTGGGCACTCGCGATGGTCTGCGGATTATTGTGCAGGCCTATGTGGCCTGGCAGGTGCAGCCCGATGCCGAGAATGTGCAGCGCTTTATGCGCGCCGTACAAAATCAGCCTGACGAAGCGGCGCGGCAGATCCGTACATTTGTGGGGTCGGCACTGGAAACGACGGCTGCCAGTTTTGATCTTTCAAGCCTGGTGAACACCGATGCCAGCCAGGTCAAAATTGCCGACTTTGAAGCGCAATTGCGTCAGCAGATCGAACAGCAATTGCTCAACACCTATGGTGTGCGTGTGCTGCAAGTGGGCGTGGAGCGCCTGACTTTGCCATCGGTCACGCTCACGGCGACGGTTGACCGCATGCGTGCCGAGCGCGAAACCATCGCCACGGAGCGCACCGCCGCAGGCAAGCGCGAAGCGGCGCAAATCCGCTCCGCTGCCGAACGCGATGCGCGCATCCTGCAGGCCGATGCGAGCATCAAGGCCGCGGATATCGAAGCGCAGTCGCGGGTAGAAGCCGCGCAGATTTATGGTCGTGCCTATGCCAGTTCGCCCGCGCTGTACAACGAACTGCGCACGCTCGATACGCTGGGAACAATGGTTAATCCCGGCACAAAAATTATTTTGCGCACCGATGCCGCACCCTTCCGGGTACTGGTCGATGGCCCGCCGAAGCTGGATGCCAAGGCTGGATCGCAGCCATGAGCCAGGCACCTGATGAAATCAAAGGTGTCAGCAGCCCATGGCAACAGGCGGGGCGACTGGCATTTTTGGGCCTGTACGCGGTGACTGTATTCGCGGCGGTTGCCTGGGGGTTTTCCAATGTGCGTCAGATCGATCCGCAAAATCGTGCCGTGGTATTGCGCATGGGCGCGTTGGACCGTATCCAGAATGCCGGCTTGTTGTGGGCGTGGCCAAAGCCTTTCGAGCAAGTGGTGATCGTCCCCGCAGCAGACCGCGTGAGTGAACGCCGGATTGAAAATCTGCTGCGCTCGGATGTGGCGTTGCAGGCCGATCGAAAAGCTTCGTTCGCCACGCCGGTCAGCGATGCGCTGGCCGGTTCCGGGTATTTGCTGACCGGTGATGCTGGCGTGGTGCAACTGGATGTACGGGTGTTTTACAACGTCACCGAGCCCTATGCGTTTGTGCTGCAAGGTGAGCATGTACTGCCTGCGCTGGACCGGTTGGTGACACGTAGCGCCGTTGCGCTGACCGCCGCCCGCGATCTGGACACGATTCTGGTGGCGCGCCCGGAACTGATCGGCAGCGACAGCCAGGCAGCTGAACGCCGTGAGCGCCTGCGCGGTGATCTGGTGCAAGGCATCAACCAACAACTCGCATCCCTGAGTGCCACCGGGCAGGGTATTGGTTTGCAAGTGGTACGGGTGGATGTGCAATCGAGTTTGCCGGGCCCTGCGGTGAATGCCTTCAATGCGGTACTGACGGCCAGCCAGCATGCGGAGCAAGCGGTGGCTGCAGCGCGCAATGAAGCGGCCAAAGTCACCCAATCGGCCACCCAGCAGGCTGATCGCAGTGTCGAGCAGGCCCAGGCCCAGGCCAGCGAGCGTCTGGCCAAGGCTCAGGCAGATACGTCTACCATCATCAACCTGGCCAAGGTACAGCAGGCCGGCAATGATTCTGGCTTGATGTTGCGCCTGTACCGCGAACGCATGCCCAGGATTCTGGGGCAGGCCGGTTCTGTCACCAGCGTCGATCCCAACGATGATTCCCGCCTGATTATTCAGGGAGCCGAACAATGAATGCGTCTGCCACTCAACCCGCCGTGAGCCTGTTGACCGGTCCCGAACAACGTCGCGCAGCGCGCCAACTGACACTGGCCATGCTGGCGCTGGGCTTGTTGGGTTTGGGGCTGGTATGGCGCTGGCTGATGCCCGCGCAAATCGGCGTCAGTCAGTTGCTGCTGGGTTTTGCTTCAATATTGGTGGCCGTGCCGGTCATGCGTTCGGCCTGGTACAGCCTGCGCTACCCGAGCCTGCACGGGATTACCGACCAGTTAATTGCCTTGGCCATGCTCGGCGCCTGGGCCACCGGCGATTTGCTGACGGCGGCTTTGCTGCCGATCATCATGATTTTTGGCCATGTGCTGGAAGAGCGCAGTGTGATTGGCTCCCAGGAAGCGATCCATGCCCTGGGCAAACTGACCCGCAGCCAGGCGCGTTTATTTCAGGCTGACGGCAGTTTGCTGGAAGTCGACAACGCCACCCTTAAAAGCGGCGATCAGGTAGAGGTGCGCGCTGGAGATCGGGTGCCCGCCGATGGTCTGGTACTGGCAGGGCAGGCCAGCCTGGATACGGCCTCTATTACCGGTGAGTCAGTGCCGCTGGAAGTCGGTAGCGGCATGCCGGTCTTTGGTGGGGCCATCAACCTCGATGGTTTACTGCGGGTACAGGTTACCCGCACCGGTGAAGAATCGACATTAGGTAAAGTCATCGCCCTGATGCAAAGCGCCGAGCGCGCCAAGCCGCCGATCACCCGTTTGCTTGAACGCTATGCTGGCAGTTATATGGTGTTGGTGTTGATGATTGCAGCAGTGACCTGGTTTATCACCAACGATGCCCAGGCCATGCTGGCAGTGCTCGTGGCTGCGTGCCCTTGTGCGCTGGTGTTGTCGGCACCGGCGACGGCGATTGCCGGGATTGCCGTGGCGGCGCGCCACGGGATCTTGATCCGTAGTTCGGCGTTTCTGGAAGAGCTGGCAGACCTCAGCTCATTGGTTGTGGATAAAACCGGCACCCTGACCTACGGCACTTTGCGCCTGCAAGCGATCGAAACCGATGTGCTGCACGAGCAACCGCTGCTGCAACTGGCCGCCAGTTTGGGCGCCGCCAGCAGCCACCCGGTGAGCCGGGCGCTGGCCGGGTTGGTGAGCCACGAGCAGATGCTCACCCTCAATGATGTGCGCGAGCGACAAGGGTTGGGCATTGTGGCCAGCACCGGGCAGGGTGAAGCAGCGTTGGGCCGTCCTGAATTGTTCAGTCAATTGAACATCACCACCAGTGCCGTGCCTGACCACGATGGCCCCATTGCCGGGCTTTCCCTCAATGGCAATTTCCTGGGCTGGCTGTTGCTGGCAGATAGCGTAAAACCCGAAGCCCGACAGGCGTTAAGTGAATTACGTGAACTGGGGCTTGGGCGCCAGGTGCTGCTGACCGGCGACCGCCAGAGCGTGGCCGAGCATTTGGCGCACACTGTGGGCATCAACGAAGTTCAGGCGCAGGCACTGCCCGAAGACAAGCTCGAACGTGTGCTGAGTGAAATCGGCAACGGCTTTCGGCCTATGGTGGTGGGCGATGGTATCAACGATTCGCTGGCGCTCAAGGCCGGTGTGGTGGGGGTTGCCATGGGCGCCGGTGGCGCGGATATCGCGCTGGCGTCATCGGATATCGTGTTGATCGGCAGCGATTTGCGTCGGCTGGGCACCTGCGTGCGCCTGAGTCGTGAGTGCCGGCATACTTTGCAGGTCAATGTGATCATCGGCCTGGGCTGGACCCTGGCGATTGTCGCGGCGGCGGCGTTTGGCTGGCTGGGGGCCGCCGGCGCGATGATCGCCGCGGTGTTGCATAACCTCAGCACATTGCTGGTGCTGGGCAATGCCGGGCGTTTGCTGCGGTTTCATGAACCCCTGCAGCCGTTGAAGTTGGCTTGAAAGTGATTCGGATAAACGGTCGCGCCCGCTCTAGCGTCGACCTCCTGTCCGCGAAGCTGACAGTTTTCGTTATTCGTCTAACCTATAGTTTTGATATCTGAAATGAAGGAGGATTACAGATGCTCGCGCAACTTCCACCGGCCTTACAGAAACTTCAACTTCCATTACGCCTGAGGCTGTGGGACGGGCACGAGTTCAATTTCGGCCCGACGCCCAGCGTCACGATCGTGGTCAAGGACCCGACCCTGGTGGCTCAATTTACCCACCCCAGCCTCGACTTGCTGGGCAGTGCCTTCGTTGAGGGTCGGCTTGAACTGGAAGGCTCTATCAGCGAAGCGATTCGGGTATGCGATGAGTTGAGCCAGGCGCTGGTAGATGATGATGACTACGCCCCGCCACCCCGGGTTTATCACGACAAGGCGACTGACGCCGAGTCCATCTCTTATCACTACGACCTGTCCAATGACTTCTACCAGCTGTGGCTTGATCGCGACATGGCGTATTCCTGTGGTTATTTTGAAACCGGGGAAGAAAGTCTGGACGAAGCCCAGCAAGCCAAGTTTCGTCTGTTATGCCGCAAGCTGCGACTCAAGCCCGGCGAATACTTGCTGGATGTAGGCTGCGGTTGGGGCGGGCTGGCGCGGTTTGCCGCACGCGAATATGGGGTCAAGGTATTCGGGATTACCCTCAGCAAGGAACAACTCAAACTTGCCCGTGAGCGCGTCAACGCTGAAGGTCTGCAAGACAAGGTTGATCTGCAACTGCTCGATTATCGCGATCTGCCGCAGGATGGCCGGTTCGACAAAATCGTCAGCGTCGGGATGTTTGAACACGTCGGGCACGCCAACCTGCGCGAATACTGCGAAATTCTCTCCAGAGCGGTGCGCGAAGGCGGGTTGGTGATGAACCACGGGATCACTTCCAAGCACACCGATGGCCGCCAGGTTGGTCGGGGTGCAGGGGATTTTATCGATCGTTATGTGTTCCCCAATGGCGAGTTGCCGCATCTGTCGATGATGACTGCCGAAATCAGCGAGGCCGGGTTGGAAGTGGTCGATGTTGAAAGTTTGCGCCTGCATTACGCGCGTACGCTGGAGCATTGGAGCCAGCGCCTGGAGCAAAAACTGGATGCTGCCGCCAAGCAGGTACCGGAGCAGGCCCTGCGGATCTGGCGTTTGTATCTGGCCGGTTGTGCCTACGCCTTTGCCCATGGCTGGATCAACATCGACCAGATTCTGGCGACCAAACCCCATGCCGATGGCTCGTTGGAGTTACCACCGACCAGGGCGGATATTTACCGCTGAGCGTGGGTTTCCCAGGTGATGGGTTGCGGGTCTTGTATCAGGTTTCTGTCCAGGACGAAGCGCCCATTCTGGAGCCCGATATTTTGATCAACCTTGGCCAGGGCTGTTTGCTCAAACGTCAGTGAGCTTTTGTTGAAAACAAGGTCGTGGCGGGCGACATTGCCGCCCCAGTCCGGTGAGGGGAGGGAGATGTAACTGATGCGGTACTGGTCGTCAGTAAAATCTCCCTCCACCACATACACGCCGTAATGGTTCTCTCCCGGGGAGATGATTTTGTAGAGGCCATTGTCGTAGTAGTACAACACCGCTTCTTCAAAGGGCTTTTCGCTATACATCTTCTTGTAGTGCAGCCGGTGGATAAACGTTGGCTGGCCCACTTCTACGTTGATTAGCGGCGGGGTGTGAGGGGTGTCTTTGGCCTGAGCTGAAGCAAGCGTGCTGATAGTGAAGAGCACACCCATTAACGAGAATCTCATTATTTTTATTCCTTAAACTGAACGGCCCGGGTTATTCCGGGCCATTCAGTTTATGGAATCCTGCTTGACGCTTTTGCCTGCCCTGAGTAATTCAGATCCGTCCTACACAGCTATAAAACCGGTGAAACCAGTCTGGCTATTCGCATGCCCAGTTGCTGCAAACGGTGTGTGGCTTTGATATCGGCATCAGTGATTTCACGGGCCAGTGCGAAGTCATCAAGCAGCATATGCTCGACTTGCCTGGCGAAGTCTTGGTCGACGGTCAGCAGCATGACTTCAAAGTTGAGACGGAACGAGCGGTTGTCCATATTGGCGCTGCCAATGGCGCTGATCTCGTCATCGACCAGTACTACTTTTTGATGCACAAAACCGGGCTGGTAACGGAAGATCCGTACGCCTGCGCGTACTGCCTCGAAGGCATACAGGCTGGATGCGGCGTACACGATTTTGTGGTCCGGGCGTGAAGGTATCAGGATGCGTACATCCACGCCGCGCAGCACGGCGAGCCTGAGCGCGGAAAACACCGCTTCGTCAGGTACAAAGTAAGGGCTGGTAATCCACACCCGTTGATTGGCGGCATGGATAGCTTCAACGAAAAACAGCGAACAGGTTTCGTATGGATCTGCCGGGCCGCTGGCCAGGAACTGGCAGAGCACGCCACCGTCCGGGTAGCTTTGTGGCAGGATCAGGGGCGGCAGTTTGCGTGCGGCCCAGAACCAGTCCTCGGCAAACGACTCCTGCAGGCAGGCCACAACAGGGCCGGTGACTTCCACATGGGTATCGCGCCACGGCGACAGCGGGGGCTTGGCACCCAAATACTCATCGCCAACGTTATGGCCGCCGACAAAACCGCGCACGCCATCCACGACCACCACTTTGCGATGGTTACGGAAGTTGACCTGGAAACGACTGATCCAGCCGCCACGGGTGGCAAACGCATAAGTTTGTACACCACCTGCGCGCAGGGTCTCGGCATAAACTTTTGGCAAGGCATGGCTGCCGATACTGTCATACAGCAGATGCACCGCGACCCCTTGCGCGGCTTTTTCGAGCAGCAGTGCATGCAGTTTCATGCCCAGGTCATCGTCGTGGATGATAAAAAACTGCACCAGCACCACTTCTCTGGCTGAGCGAATGGCATCGAAAATGGCGTCAAATGTCGCCGTGCCATTGATCAACAGGCGCACGCTGTTGTTGGCCAGGCATGGCATGCGACCCAGTCTGGGCATTGCGCGCAGCGAGGCGTAGGCTTTTGAGCTGCGTGCGGCCAGTGCTTCTTCGACCCATGGGCGCCAGCTCAGATGGGTGATGGCTTCACGCATTTCCTGGTTGGCATCGCGACGGGCTCGAATGTAATCGTCAAAAGTACTACGGCCAAAGATCAGATACGGGATCAGGGTGAAGTAAGGAATAAAGAACAGCGACATAGCCCAGGCAATCGAGCCCTGCGCAGTCCTGACCGTCAGCACTGCATGCACGGCGGCAATCAGGCCTAAGCTGTGGATTAATAAAATCAGATAACCAAGTACGTGCGGGCCTAGATAATCCATGCGTATCCTTACTCCAAAATGTCTAATGCCAGTACTAACAGACCATGATCTGTTATGAATGTCCTATTTGTTTGCGGGCGCAACACTTGCCCTTTTTTGACGTCTAACGCTGACAATCGCGTAGGAGTTGCTTGATGAATGTTCGTCTGCTTGGGCTGTTCATGGCCTGTGGTTTGTCGATTCCTGTGGCTCAGGCCCAGATGCTGCAACCGGGGCTTTGGGAACTCAGCTCCAGCAATATGCAGGTAGATGGCCAACAGCTGCCTGAACTGCAGGTAATGTTAGGCCAATTACAGGATATGCTGACCCCGGAACAAAAAGCCCAACTGGAAAGCCAGGGGCTGACCATGGCGGGCAAAGGTGTGCGGGTGTGCCTGACGCCCGAGCAAGTGAAGTCAGACAATATTCCGCTGACTGACCCCAAGTCTGGGTGTAACCAGCAGATCACTGAGCGTAGTGGAAATCAGTGGAAGTTTCGCTTTAGTTGTCCAAAAGCCCAGGGCGCAGGTGTGGCAACGTTTGCCAGTGATCGGGAGTTCACCACCCAAGTAAATGGCACCTTCAATGCGACCGGGATACAGCAGAAGGGCAGCATGGATACCCGTGCTGTCTGGTTGGGACAAAACTGTGGAACCGTCAAACCGCGTACTTGATCAGAACTCGTTTTGCAGCGCTTTATAGCCGCGCACCAAATCCACATTGGTGCGCGCTACATCTTCTGAAAACTCCGATGCGCTAACACTCACTGGCGCAAATTGGCTCAGGTCCGTGTTTGGTCCGATTCGGGTCGTGGACGGCACATAGAAGTTATCCGGCAGGTCGCGGCCATCCACGACCGAGTTATGCCGCACCACACAGCCATCACCCAACTCGCAATTGAACAGCACACTGTTGAAACCGATAAATACCCTATCGCCAACACGGCATGGCCCGTGAACGATGGAACGATGTGCTATCGAAGTGTTTTCACCAATGATGACCGCCGCGCCGGACTTTGAGTGAATGACCACGCCGTCCTGAATATTTGAATTAGCGCCGATGCTGATCGGTTGCATGCCGCCGTCCTTGTCGACTTCATCGGCGCGGATCACGGCGTACGGTCCGACAAATACGTTTTCGCCGATCACTACTTTGCCGCAAATGATGGCCGTTCTGTCGACATAGGCGGACTCGGCGATTTGTGGCAAGTCGCCTGATGGATTTTTTCGGATCATGGTGTGCTCAATGCGTTGTGCAGGGTGGTGAGGTTGTATTCGAAAAGGCCAAGAAAAGTGCTGGCCGGACCTTCACTGGCCAGGGCATCGTAGTACAGCGTGCCACCAATTTGTGCGCCACTTTCATCGGCAATCTGCTGCAACAGACGCGAGTCTTTAATGTTCTCCATAAATACGGCCCTCACCTTGTCGGCCCGTATCTGACGAATCAGCGAAGCGACTTCAGCGGCCGAAGGTTCGCGCTCAGTGGACAAGCCCTGAGGTGCCATAAAGTCGATGCCATAGGCCTGGCCCAGATAGCCGAAGGCATCATGGGAGGTCACGATACGGCGATTGCCGGCGGGCAGGTTGCCCAGATCTGTTATGGCCTCGGCTTGCAGTCGATCCAGCTTTTTCAGATAAGCCGCAAGGTTGCGGTTGTAGTACGCCTCATCGGCCGGGTCGGCCTTGATCAGCGCTTGAGTGATGTTGTTCACATACAGTTTTGCGTTTGTCAGGTTGTGCCAGGCGTGAGGGTCGGGGATGGTTTCGCCGTCTTCCTCCATCGTGTGAGCAGCCACTCCTTTGCTGGCAGTCACGATAGCCCCCGGGGTTTCGGTACTGCTCACCAGGCGATCAAGCCAGGGCTCGAACCCCAGGCCATTTTTGATAATGATCTTGGCATTGAGCAGTGCCTTGGCATCGTCCGGGGTGGGCTCATAGGTATGTGCATCCTCATCAGGGCCGACCAGCGCGCTGACGTGCACATGTTCGCCGCCGATTGCCCGGGTCATGTCGCCGAGAATGCTGAAGCTGGCTACGACAGGTATTTTCGGTGTCTGAGCCGCGACGCCAAGGGACAAGCCCATCGCCACGCACATACTGAATATCATGGGTAGAGCACGCATCGTGTTGCACCTCATCGGGATGACAGCAAAGGCGGTCGGCGCAGCAAACCGTGTACCGGACCAAAAATGACAGACAACGCATAGCTGCAACCCGCTATCAGCACGATGGCCGGGCCGCTGGGCAGTGAGTAATAAAACGACAGCAAAAGGCCCAGCCAAACCGAAACGCAGCCAATCGCAGCCGAGATCAGGATCAGCACAGGCAGTCGACGGCTCCAGAAGCGCGAGGCAATAGCCGGCAACATCATCAGGCCAACCACCATCAGTGCGCCGATAGCCTGAAAGCCGATCACCAGATTCAACACCACCAATGTCAGGAATAGCCCGTGAGCCAATGGCCCCAGCCGACTGACACTGCGAAGGAATAGAGGATCCAGGGTGTCGAGCAACAATGGGCGGTAGATGGCTGCCATCAGCAGCATGCTGAAGCCGGTTACCCAGAGCATGCCTGTGAGCGTCTGGCTGTCGACGGCCAAGGCTGAACCAAACAACAGATGGAGCAGATCAAGACGTTTACCGGCGATGCCAAGGATCAATATGCCGCTGGCCAATGAGATCGGGTAAATCGCCGCGAGGCTGGCATCTTCACGCAAGCCGGTGCGCCGAGTGATCCAGGCTGACACTCCGGCCATGCTCAAACCCGCCCCCAACCCCCCCAATGTCAAAGCAGGCAGGCTCAGCCCGGCAAACCAAAACCCCAGCGCAGCTCCGGGGAGAATGCCGTGTGCGACTGCATCACCAATCAAACTCATGCGCCGCAAGATCAAAAAAACGCCCAGGGGTGCCGTGCTACATGCCAGTACCAGACCGCCAAATAAGGCACGGCGCATAAAGACAAATTCCTGGAACGGTTGCCATAACTGGCTGACGATAACCATCAGGCGACCTGCGGCGGGTTGATCAGTTGCTCGGTCGGCGCCAGTAAGTTGCCGCTGCTTTTAATCAATAATGTTTGGGGGATATGTTTGCGAACGGCGTTAAGGTCATGGCACACAACCAGCAACGTTCGGCCTTCGGTTTGCCATCTCTGGATATGTTGCCAGAGCAGTTCTTGCCCCAGTTCATCGAGAGCTGCATGGGGTTCATCCAGTAGCAACACCGAGGCATCGGCAAGGCATAAGCGGGCCAGAAGCGAGCGTTGCAATTCGCCGCCCGACAGGGCCATAAGCGGTCGGTGTTCCAGGCCGTCTAAATGCCAGTCTGCCAAGACAGCGTTCAACCGGTCGCTTCGTTGTTGGGCCGTTTGCTTCTTGCCCCAAAATCCCGCAGCCACCAACTCTTGCAAACTGATGGGGAATTGCCGATCCATAAATTGTTGTTGTGGCATAAAGGCCACGTTGCCTTGGCGTGGAACATCCAGCACAACTTTTCCCGAGAGCGGCTTTTGCAGCCCCGCAATCACTTTGAGCAAACTGCTTTTGCCGCAACCATTGGCGCCTATTACGGCTGTGAGGCTGCCTTTGACCAGGTTCATATTTAGCGCTGGAGTGAGGGGCTGACCCGGAACGCCCCAAGTCAGATGCTGACAACCGATCATCACGCCTCCCAATTCCAAAAGCTTTCGGCCACGGCGTCATGGCTGTGCAAACTTTCTGCGTGAACAACTTTAAGTTTGAACGCCTCCACGCCAGAAGTTTTCTGCAACACCGTGTTGAGCCTTCGGGCCGCGTCTTCGCAGAACATCAAGTTTTGACCGTTGGCCAGTGCGAAGGCTTGTTCGTCGGCGCGTTTTACCGCTGTTTGAACGGCAGTCCCTAATGCGCCTTCGGCATTATTGATGATTGTTTCCAGAGGCAGTTGTGGGAACTGATGTTCCAAACGAATCGTTAGATGTGCAGCGCTTCGCTGGCTGTGTGGTGTGGCCACGATACCTTTTGAACTACCGAGCCAAGCAAGAACATCTGCGTGTTGCAGTGATGTGTTGGCGAAATCATCGATGAATTGTCGCTGTATTAATTGCCGTGCGAGCGCCGCTGAGCAGGGGCATGTGGAGGAGTAACTCACGAGAATTTTTAGTTCCACGTGGAACATTCCGTTTTTCAAACTCGCTTCTATGCTTGTTGGATAGCTTTTCCAGCCTGCCAATGGGCTGACCAAGGCCGGGCGTTTGAGCAGTACATCGCTGTGAATTCGCACATAGGCTTTGTTCGATAAACCTTCGTGGCTGTCGAGAAAGCACTGCAATAGTTGCCTGAGCAGGGCAGGCGTAAGGTTTTCCGTTTCCAGCTGATCCAACGCCAGATACAGGCGAGACATGTGAATGCCCCGTGCAGTGGCGTCTACGAGATTGACGCCGGCATCTATTTTCGCGCTGAGGCGTTGGCCGTTGATTAATACCGGGGAAGCAATGCCGCACATACCGACCCATTCAAGCGCTATTGCTTGCTGGGATGACTGCGCGGCGACATCTGGCAAAGTCAGCGCATTCATAAAGTGAGATCCGTCGCAGAGTGTTTTGACATGTTATATTATAACTATAAAGTCGACGATGCTTTTTTGCTGGGGCATACACACAGCAATCTTGAGTACGGATGCTCCCTTATCTGCGGTACAGGCCATGCACAGACGTCAACTGCTCAACTGGCTGCTTGCCAGTTCCGTATTCACATTGCCGCTGGGAATTTCAGCTGCCCAAATTCAGCACGCCAGGCTATGGCGCACCGGGAATACCCTGCGTCTGGTTCTGGATCTGAGTGGGCCGGTGCAGTACAAAACCTTCTCATTAACGGCTCCCGATCGGCTGATTATTGATGTGAGTGGTGCCAGCCTGAAGGGGGATTTCAGTGAGTTGGTACTGGCCAATACGGGCCTGCGTTCGATTCGCTCCGGGCATTACGGCCAGGGTGATACGCGCATCGTGCTGGACCTGGATGAGCCGGTTCAGCTCAGCAGTTTTCTGCTGCCACCCCAGGGCGGGCAAGGTCACAGGCTGGTGCTAGACCTGGCCAAAAGTGCGGTCGCCAAACTGGGTGTGGCAGCGGCAACGCCAAGCAACACACACCCCAAACGCGACATTATTGTGGTGATTGACCCCGGGCACGGGGGTAAGGATCCGGGTGCGACGAGCGCCAAAGGCCATCGTGAAAAGGATGTTGTTTTGTCCATCGCCCAGCTGCTGGCCAAGCGCCTCAAGCGTGAAAAAGGCTTTGATGCACGGCTGGTGCGCAATGATGATTTCTTTGTCCCCCTGCGCAAGCGGGTAGAAGTCGCTCACAAGCACAATGCAGACCTGTTTATTTCGGTGCATGCAGACGCAGCGCCGCGTCTTACGGCGTCTGGAGCGTCGGTGTACGCGCTCTCGGAGGGTGGGGCTACATCGGCCACGGCGCGGTATATGGCACAGCGTGAAAATGGTGTGGATTTGCTCGGTGCCACCCGTCTTTTGAACCTTAAAGACAAAGACCCGATGCTCGCAGGCGTGATCCTCGATATGTCCATGAATGCCACCATCGCGGCCAGTTTGCAGTTGGGCAACACCATTCTGGGCAGCCTTTCGGGCATCACCTCACTGCATCAAAAACGCGTGGAACAGGCCGGTTTTGCCGTGCTCAAGTCGCCGGATATTCCGTCGATTCTGGTAGAGACGGGCTTTATGTCCAACCCCCGCGACAGCGAGCGCTTGATCACCGCGCGTCATCAACAGGCGGTAGCCGAGGGTTTATTTAACGGATTAATCGCTTATTTTCAGAAAAATCCGCCCGCCAGCAGCCATATGGCGTGGGTTAACGAACAGAAAAACAGTACGTTCGTCACTTCAGGGTTGTCTTAAATGTATTGTTATAATGTATCATTTGTTGATCCGGTATCGGATTGACTGCCAAGCGGGCGTTTTGACCTGCAGCCCTGATGAGGAAATATCCAGATGTCGAATCGTCTTCCTGTAACTGTTCTCTCAGGCTTTTTAGGTGCAGGTAAAAGCACGCTGCTCAATTATATTTTGCGCAACCGCGACAACTTGCGCGTGGCCGTGATCGTTAACGATATGAGCGAAATAAATATTGATGGCGGTGAAGTACAGCGCGATGTGACCTTGAACCGGGCTGAAGAAAAACTGGTCGAAATGAGCAACGGCTGCATCTGTTGCACCCTGCGTGAAGACTTGCTTGAAGAGGTCAGCGCACTGGCCAGGGAGGGTCGATTTGATTATTTATTGATCGAGTCGACCGGTATTTCAGAACCGCTGCCTGTGGCAGAAACTTTTACGTTTCGTGATGAATCAGGACAAAGCCTGGCCGATATTGCCCGCCTGGATACGATGGTTACAGTGGTCGACGGGCTGAATTTTCTTCAGGATTATCAAGCCGCAGAGAGCCTGGATTCACGGGGTGAAACCCTTGGAGAATCAGATGAACGGTCAATTACTGATTTATTGATCGAACAAGTTGAGTTCGCGGACGTCATTTTAATCAGCAAAATTGATTTAATAAGTTCCGACGAACGGCAAGAATTAATGGCCATTCTGCAACGCCTCAACGCTCAGGCCGAAATAATGCCTATGGTCATGGGTGAAATTGCGCTGCATAAAATTCTCGATACCGGCCGGTTTGACTTTGACCGTGCGGCGCAGGCACCGGGCTGGTTGCAAGAGTTACGCGGTGAGCATGTGCCCGAAACCGAAGAGTACGGCATTGCCTCCAGTGCCTATCGTGCGCGCCGGCCTTTTCATCCCGAACGTTTTTTCAATTTTATCGAGCGGCCCTGGACCAATGGCAAACTGCTGCGCTCCAAAGGTTTTTTCTGGCTGGCCAGTAAATTTCAGGAGGCGGGCAGTTGGTCTCAGGCTGGCGGTCTGATGCGCTATGGGTTTGCCGGTCGCTGGTGGCGCTTTGTGCCCCGCGACCAATGGCCGCAGGAGCCGCAAGCCAAGGCAGAAATATTGCAAAAATGGCTGCCGGATACAGGAGATTGCCGCCAGGAATTGGTGTTTATCGGTCAGCACATCGACTTCGCCCGGCTGACGGCTGAACTCGATGCCTGTTTGCTCAACGATGCTGAAATGGCCTTGGGCGAAGCGAGCTGGAAATTGCTGAGCGATCCTTTTGGCGACTGGTATGAAGAGGTGGCTGCATGAAGAATGCATTTGCCTTTACCGCTCAGCCGTTGATCGATCAGGTTCGTGGGCAGACGCCTGAAATCATGACCCGAATTCTGGATGAAGACGTCAACCTGGCGATCTGGCAGCGTCAGTTACCTGTGCATATCGTCGATTTCGGGGCTTTATTGCTTTCGCTGGACGAGCCATTGGCTGACGCCATCGTGATAGATATGCCCAACGAAAAGGCTCAGCCCAACCTGACAGGCCTGGCTGCCAGGTTTAATGATCTGGAAGGCTATGCAGGCTTTATTGCAGACGTTTCCTGGCTGGTGAGTGCCTACGCGTGCCTGTTGGGCGCAAAACGCATTGGGCTGCGTCTCAGAGCCCTGGATAAAGCCATGTGCCCCCGCTTTCATGTGGACCATGTACCTGTACGTCTTATTACCACTTATGCAGGGATTGGTAGCCAGTGGCTGCAGGAAGGCGTAATGGAGCGTCGTCAGTTAGGGCAGGTGCAGGCCGAACCCGCCCGTGCAGAGTTGATTCAGCAAATAAACGCCGGTGAAGTTGCCTTGCTCAAGGGGGAGAAGTGGCAGGGTAACGAGGGAGCGGGGTTGATCCATCGTTCGCCGGCACTGGCACCGGGCGAGCGCAGGCTGATTTTGACCCTCGATTGGCTGGCCTGAGGCATATTGCTTGCTTCAATCCGTACAGAAGCTGGCCTCATGTTGCAAAACATACCTACCCACGTGATTGCCGGGCCGCTTGGCGCCGGCAAAACCAGTCTGATTCAGCATCTGATGGCGCACAAACCGCCACACGAACGCTGGGCGGTGCTGGTCAATGAGTTCGGTCAGATCGGCCTGGATGCGGCCCTGATGAGCCAGGGAAGCGATGACATTGCTATCACCGAAGTGGCGGGTGGCTGTGTGTGCTGCGTCAATGGCGCGCCTTTTCAGATCGGTTTGAGTCGCCTTTTGCGCAAGTCTATGCCCGATCGCCTGTTTATCGAGCCTTCCGGTTTAGGCCATCCCGCACAGATTCTAAAGCAGCTCGGTGAAGCGCCCTGGCTGGGGGTTTTGGTCCTCCAGCCGTGCGTCATGGTGCTCGATGCGCAAGCGATGGCTCAGGGCAAACCTTTGCCAAAAACCCAGCAAGAGGCCCTGAAAAGTGCCGGTTTACTGGTCATGAATAAATCTAATAGTGTCCCAAATGAGCAACGTGAGCAGATTGCATGCAGCCTGCCAAAGTGCCCTGTTTTATGGGTCGAGCATGGCCGCATCCCTTTAAATACGCTGCCTGTAGCCCATATGAATATCGCTCATGCTGTGGATAACTCATTGATTTATAAGGATTTTAATCATATTGGCAGTGTGTTTTCCGACCCGCGTACGCCGTTGGTGATGACTCAGCATCAGCCCGAAGGATGGAGCGCAGGTTGGCGCTGGCACCCCTCTCGGCAATTTGACCTGGATCTGTTGCAACAGTGGCTCGAAAGCCTGGATTGGCAGCGTGCAAAGCTGGTTATTCATGGTTCGGCGGGCTGGTTTTCGAACAATTCTGTGGATAACTCGATCGCGCAATGGAGATCGAGTGAGTGGCGCAAGGATTCGCGCCTCGAATTGATTTTTGCTCAGCCCCAGGATCTGGATTTGCTTTGCTCGGGGCTGGAAAGTTGTCTACTCAAGGAGGTTTTTTAGGTAGCAGGCCCGTGTTGCGAGGCACAAAACCCAAGGTTTTAGCGGGTTCTGTGCTGGTAAAATTGTCCTACAACTTGAAGTGTGCGCATGGGATTTGCACCGTTAAAACCTCACAGAGGTGTCTATCTCAATGGTTTTAGCGAGGTTGCACGGAAAGTTATCCACAGGCGCCCGGCATGCAGGCGCTGAAAGGCAGGGCTCAGTGGCGGGTCTTGCTGTGTTCCTGGCGCCACTGGCTGAGTTCGATCACCTGAGCGCTGGGAATGACACTTGGCTCGGCTTCGGTCTGGAACGGGTAGGGCGGCAGCTCGATTTTTACGCTGTGGGCGCCGAACTGGGTGATGGTTCCGGTATGACGCTGATCACCGGTCACCGTGAATTCAAAGTTATACACACGGGCCAGGCGTTTATGGCCGTTGGCGTCGGGGATCAGACCGATTTTTTTAAGCGCCACGTTTTCATCGAGCAGTTCGATATCGAGGTTTTTGCAGTGTTGCTTGACCCGCTCCAGCGCCCGCTCGCGCAGCCCGTGGTTGTGCCACAGCCAGGCAGCGCCTGCAGCCAGCAGCATGAGGACGAACATATTTCCCAGGGTCAGCATTACATGTGCTCCAACAGATTGTGCTCAGCTTAACTGCGTCTTCAACCTGTCGTACAGGCCGCGTTTGGTCGCATACTGCGTGGCTTGAATCCACCCGTAGTCTGGAATCCGGCATGAAACGTACACCTCATTTACTCGCCATCCAATCCCACGTGGTTTTCGGCCATGCCGGCAACAGCGCAGCGGTTTTTCCCATGCAGCGCGTCGGGGTGAATGTCTGGCCTCTGAACACGGTGCAATTCTCCAATCACACTCAGTATGGCCAGTGGACGGGGGAAGTGTTGGCTCCCGAGCAAATTCCTTCGCTGGTCGACGGAATCGCCGCCATCGGCGAGCTGGGCAGCTGTGATGCGGTCTTGTCCGGTTACCTGGGCAGTGCGGCGCAGGGGCGGGCCATTTTAAGTGGGGTGGCGCGTATCAAGGCTGTTAATCCCCATGCACTGTACCTGTGCGACCCGGTAATGGGGCACCCGGAGAAAGGTTGTATCGTGCCTCAGGAAGTCAGTGACTTCCTGCTTGAAGAAGCTGCCGCTATGGCCGATTTTTTGTGCCCCAACCAACTCGAACTGGACAGTTTTTGCGGCCGTCATCCGCAATCGTTGTTTGACTGCCTGGCCATGGCCCGCAGCTTGCTGGCCCGCGGCCCGAAAGCGGTGCTGGTGAAGCATTTGTCGTATCCGGGCAAACCGCCTGAAAGTTTCGAGATGCTGCTGGTCACGGCAGAGGGCAACTGGCACTTGCGTCGGCCGCTGCTTGCCTTCCCGCGCCAGCCAGTGGGCGTAGGCGACCTGACCTCAGGTTTGTTCCTGGCGAGAGTGCTGCTGGGCGACAGCCTGGTGG
This sequence comes from Pseudomonas sp. WS 5051, assembly GCF_012985715.1. NCBI lineage: Bacteria > Pseudomonadati > Pseudomonadota > Gammaproteobacteria > Pseudomonadales > Pseudomonadaceae > Pseudomonas > Pseudomonas sp. WS 5051. Next base: position 63,107 of record NZ_JAAQWV010000012.1, on the reverse strand, counting down.
CTGCGTTTGAATTTACCGCTGCGGCGGTGCATGAGGTGTTGCTGGAAACCCAGGCCTGCACCAGCTATGAATTGCAGCTGGTACGGGCCCAGGACCGCATTGCCCATCCGCGTGTGCGGTTTGAGGCAGTGCCGATCAGTTTGTAAGCAAACTGAACAAAACCTGTGGGAGCGGGCTTACAGTGTTTCGTCTTTTAGCTCGCGGTAGCGCTGCTCCAGCTCCTGACGGATCTGGCGGCGTTGCTTGCCCTGGATAAAGCGGCGCTTGTCTTCGCTGTTCACTGGCTGCAACGGCGGAACAGCGGCCGGCTTACGGTCGTCGTCCACGGCTACCATGGTGAAGAAGCAGCTGTTGGTGTGGCGCACCGAGCGCTCGCGGATATTTTCGGTAACGACCTTGATGCCAACTTCCATCGAGGTGTTGCCGGTGTAGTTGACCGAGGCGAGGAAGGTCACCAGTTCACCGACATGAATCGGCTCGCGAAAAATGACCTGGTCCACCGACAAGGTGACCACATAACGCCCCGCATAGCGGCTGGCGCAGGCATAGGCGACTTCATCGAGGTACTTGAGCAGGGTTCCGCCGTGAACATTGCCAGAAAAATTGGCCATGTCCGGGGTCATCAAGACCGTCATCGACAGTTGGGAGTTTCCGGGTTCCATAGCAGCAGGCTCGTGGTTGTGTTGCAGCAGTGAAATGGGTATCTCTGTGGATACTTGTCGATTTTTGAAACAGTGATTAACGGGACGCTGCCGTGTTGGCTGCCGTCACGCTTATCTCTATCTGTTTCCATATATTGCACCGCCTTTCTGTCGCAAGTCGCGGTGTTAACCTGCAAAAGTCCGTTAGTCGGATACTTCCTACATTTTAAACAGTCGATACGCGCGGCCTGACAGGCTGTGTCTGTCGTCATGTTGCCTGGTGAATATCAAACAAGGAGTGCCACGCCATGCATGCCATCAGTTTTATTCAGGATCTGGCAGTCATCATGCTGGTCGCAGGTGTGGTGACGATTCTTTTCCACAGGTTCAAACAGCCGGTGGTACTGGGCTATATCGTTGCAGGTTTTATTATCGGCCCGCACACCCCGCCGTTTGGCCTGATTCACGATGAAGAAACGATCAAAACCCTGGCTGAGCTGGGGGTGATCTTTTTGATGTTCTGTCTGGGGCTGGAGTTCAGCCTGCGCAAGTTGTTCAAGGTCGGGGCCACAGCCTTTATCGCAGCGTTTATGGAAATCACGCTGATGATCTGGATTGGTTATGAAATTGGCCGCTGGTTCGACTGGAACACCATGGATTCGCTGTTTCTGGGCGCCATCCTGGCCATTTCATCTACCACCATCATCGTCAAGGCCCTCAACGACCTCAAGATGAAAAACGAGCGCTTTGCCCAGCTGATTTTTGGCGTGCTGATCGTTGAAGATATTTTGGGTATCGGGATTATTGCGCTGCTGTCGAGCATTGCGGTCAGCGGCAGCGTCAGCCCCGAAGAGGTTTTTTCGACCGTCGGTAAATTGTCATTGTTTATGATCGTGGCGTTGGTTATCGGCATTTTGCTGGTGCCGCGTGTGCTGGCGTATGTAGCCCGATTCGAAAGCAATGAAATGCTGCTGATCACTGTGCTGGGCCTGTGTTTTGGCTTTTGCCTGCTGGTGGTCAAGCTGGAATACAGCATGGTGCTCGGGGCGTTTTTGATCGGTGCAATCATGGCCGAGTCGCGTCAGTTACTGAAAATCGAGCGCCTGATTGAACCGGTGCGTGATTTGTTCAGTGCAATATTCTTTGTCGCCATCGGGTTGATGCTCGACCCGGCCATCCTGCTGGAGTACGCGCTGCCAATTGTGGTGATCACTATCGCCGTGGTGCTGGGCAAGATGCTCTCCTGCGGGCTGGGGGCGTTTATCGCAGGCAATGATGGACGTACCTCGCTGCGAGTTGGAATGGGGCTTTCGCAGATTGGGGAGTTTTCTTTCATTATCGCGGCGCTGGGTATGACATTGCAGGTCACCAGCAGCTTCCTGTACCCCGTAGCAGTGGCCGTCTCCGTATTGACCACCCTGATGACCCCTTACCTGATTCGCGCCGCAGACCCGCTCTCGCTCAAGCTGGCACAGGTGGTGCCTGGTCGCTTGTCACGGGTGTTGGGGTTATATGGCGAATGGCTGCGCAGTATTCAGCCACAGGGCGAAGGGGCGTTGTTGGCGGCCATGATTCGCAAGATCTTGCTGCAAGTTGGGGTCAATCTGGCCCTGGTCATCGCTATTTTCTTTGCCGGCGGTTATTTCGCACCGCGCATCGGCCGTTATTTGCAGGGCTGGATTCTGGAGCCGAGCTGGCAAAAAGGGATGATCTGGGGGGCTGCTTTGCTGTTGTCGTTGCCGTTCCTGATTGCGGCGTATCGCAAGCTCAAGGCGCTTTCGATGCTACTGGCCGAGATGGGGGTCAAGCCGGAAATGGCAGGGCGCCATACGCAGCGCGTGCGCCGGGTGATCTCGGAAGTCATCCCGATTCTGTCGTTGCTGGTGATTTTTCTGCTGCTGTCGGCCTTGTCGGCAAGCATCCTGCCCACCAACGAGTTGCTGATGGTGATTGCGGTGGTGGCGGCGGGGGTTGCGGCGCTGTTGTGGCGCTGGTTTATCCGGATTCACACGCGCATGCAGGTTGCACTGCTGGAAACGCTGGATAACCACAAGGAGGGGGGGCACTGACAGCCCGCTGACCAATGGCTGGAAAGCGGGGATGCCCGGGGGCTGTTGATGTTTCGTTGTGGCTCACAACGAAACGTCAACCAACCCTGGAGGTATCAGCTTTCCAGCCAGACGTCGCGCGCCCAGTGCCAGACCGATTCCCAGGTTTCTTCAGTGACGAGTTCTTCTTCGCCGGACCACAGCACCACGGTGCCGTCTTCTTCCACGCAGTAGTAGTCGTCGCCGTCCTGGCAAATAGGGATCAGGCTGCGATCAACGCCAGCATCCCAGGCATTTGCCGCCACTTCCGGCAGATAGGTGTGCGATTGTGGGTCGGTCACTGTGACCGGCTCCAGGCTGCCATACACCACGTCACTGACGGTCAGCAGAAATTCTCTGAAGACAAATGGAATATCGATGAACAGCTGTTCTTCGATTTCCACCAACTGGTCTTCTTCAGGCAGTTCCAGGGGAACCGGTACAGGCTCGTTTTTTTCGCGTAGCTCTTCAATAATCTCTTCCACGACCTCATCCTCATGCTCTATGGCGCGGTTTATATGACGCGCTTTATACAGTAGCTCGTTATAAGTGCAATCGTGAAATGCAAAGCCCCGGACAAGTCCGGGGCTTTGGTAAACGCATGTGTAACTCGCAGGGTTAGCCGTTCTGGCGGATACCTGCCACCAGCCAAGGCTGGTTGTCGCCTTGCTGACGTTCCATGTTCCAGCTTTCGCTGAAGGCTTCGCCCTGGTCAAAGCGCGAGTTTTTCGACACGCCGCTGAAGGTCAGGGTTGCAATGGTTTTGTCTGCGCGATCGTCCAGGCCGTCCAGTTGCACGGTCAGGTTGTCGATGTAGGTGGACTGGAAGCCATCACCCAGCTCAGCGCGTTCACGCTTGAGGAAGTCGAGCATCTGCGGGGTCACGAACTCGGCGATCTTGTCCATTTCGTTGGCATCCCAGTGCTGTTGCAGGGACTGGAAATGGTTGCGCGCGGCTTCCAGGAAGTTCTGTTCATTGAACCAGGCTGGGGCGTTGATCACCGGACGTGCTGCAGGGGCAGCCGAACCACCGAAGATCGAAGCAGCAGGCTTGGCGTCGAACGCTTCGCGTTGCATGGGTGCGTGGCCAGCAGGGGCCATCATGTCAGCTTGTTTGCGACGACGGGCCGCGATAAAGCGGAAGATCAGGAAGGCGATAACCGCCATGATCAGGATGTCGAAGAATTGCATGCCCTGGAAGCCGCCGCCCATGAACATGGACGCCAGCAGGCCACCGGCAGCGAGGCCGGCCAGAGGGCCGAGCCAGCGCGAAGCACCGCCGGCCTTGGCTGCGGCGCCTGCGGCACCGGCAGCCGCCGGGGCTGCAGCTGGAGCAGCTTGACGCGTTTGGTGGCTAGGCGCTGCACCCGCGCTTTTGCCGCCACCGAAGCGCTTGGCGTTCGCGTCGATGCTCATCGTCAAGCCGATGCACAACGCCATGGCGATGCTAAGAAAACGTTTCATAAGGGGTTCCCATTTGTGGATATCACGCGCGCCATGTTGCACAGATGAGTTGTGACTGGCTAGCGGTGAAGTGTTTCGGGCTTTTGCTTATTTGTTTGTAGGGCTAGGATTTATTTTGCGTAGGAGAACATGTGGGAGCGAGCCTGCTCGCGAAAGCGGTGTATCAGCCAACAATAATATTGACTGATGTGCTCTCTTCGCGAGCAGGCTCGCTCCCACAGCGGTTTGCCTTACCTTATTCCCGCCAAGCTGTCGGGTTGCTGTCAGACCGCCTCAAGTTTGGCGTAGCCCATCATCAGCCATTTGCTGCCTTCGCTGAAGTTGACCTGTACCCGTGCCTGGGCACCTGCACCCTCGAAATTGAGGATGACGCCTTCGCCGAAGACCGCATGCTTGACCATCTGGCCGAGTTTGAATTCGGTTTCGGGAATCTCCGAACCACCAAACAGGGTGCTGGCGCTCTGCTTTTGACCGCCGCCGAAAGGACGACTGACACTGTTGGACAGTCTGACTTCCTGGATCAGGCCCTTTGGTACTTCGCGTACGAAGCGTGAAACCTTATTGTAGGTTTCGCTGCCGTACAGGCGTCGGGTTTCTGCGTAGGTCATCACCAGGTTTTGCATGGCGCGGGTAATGCCTACGTAGGCCAGGCGTCGTTCCTCTTCGAGGCGACCGGGCTCTTCCAGGCTCATTTTGTGCGGGAACAGGCCTTCTTCCATGCCTACCAGGAACACGTACGGGAACTCCAGGCCTTTGGCGCTGTGCAGCGTCATCAGTTGGATGCCGTCTTCATGTTCTTCGGCCTGGGTATCGCCAGCCTCCAGTGAGGCATGCCCGAGGAAGGCGGCCAATGGCGACAGCTCTTCGTCTTCGTCATTGTTCTCAAAGTTGCGTGCTGCGCTGACCAGCTCCTCAAGGTTTTCTACCCGGGCCTGGCCTTTTTCGCCTTTTTCCGCCTGATGGTAGGCAATCAGCCCGCTTTGCTCGATCACGGTTTGCGTCATCAGATGCAGAGGCATGTCCATGACTTTTGCCGCGAGGTTTTCGATCAGTTCCATAAAGCCGGCAATGGCACCCGAAGCACGGCCCGGCAGGGCTTTATTGGCGATCAGCTGGCGCATTGCTTCCCACATCGACACGTCGCTGTGACGTGCGTGTTCGCGAATGGCTTCGACGGTTTTTTCGCCAATGCCGCGGGCAGGTACGTTAATCACCCGCTCCAGCGCCGCATCATTGCCGCGACCTTCGAGCAGGCGCATATAGGCCATGGCATTTTTGATTTCCGCGCGTTCGAAGAAGCGCTGGCCACCATAGATGCGGTAAGGGATGCGCTCGCGCAGCAAGGCTTCTTCAAGCACTCGCGACTGGGCGTTGGAACGGTACAAGATGGCGATATCGCTATGGGCGATGCCGGTTTTCAGAGCGCTTTCGATGGTTTCGACCACGTAGCGCGCTTCGTCATGTTCGTTGAACGCGGCGTACAGATTGATGGCTTCGCCTTCGCCGCCGTCAGTCCACAGCTCTTTGCCCATGCGCCCGGTGTTGTTGGCAATCAGGGCATTGGCCGCTTTGAGGATGCCCGCCGTGGAGCGGTAATTTTGCTCCAGACGAATGGTCTCGGCATCCGGGAAGTCGGTTGAGTACTGATAGATGTTTTCGATTTTTGCGCCGCGCCAGCCGTAGATCGACTGGTCGTCATCACCGACCACCATCAAGCTGTCGCCGCCCTGGGCCAGCAACCGTAGCCAGGCATATTGCACGGCGTTGGTATCCTGGAATTCGTCTACCAGGATGTGCCGGAAGCGTTTCTGGTAATGCGCCAGCAAGCCCGGGTTGTCGCGCCACAAATCAAGGGCACGCAGCAGCAGCTCGGAAAAATCGATCACACCGGCGCGTTGGCACGCGACCTCATAGGCCTCGTAAATATTGCGCATGGTGGCCAGGAACAAGTCGCCGCTGGCCTGGATATGTTTGGGGCGAAGGCCTTCGTCTTTTTGACCGTTGATAAACCACTGGGCCTGACGTACGGGCCAGCGTTGTTCATCCAGCCCCAGCTCACGGATCACACGCTTGACCAGGCGTTGCTGGTCGTCGCTGTCGAGGATCTGGAATGTCTGGCTAAGGCCGGCTTCTTGCCAGTGAGCCCGCAGCAGACGGTGAGCCAGGCCGTGGAAGGTGCCGACCCACATGCCTGCCGGGTTGATACCCATCAACTGCTCGATGCGGTGGCGCATCTCGGCAGCGGCCTTGTTGGTGAACGTCACCGACAGCACGGAGTGTGGGGACGCGTTTTCGACCTGGATCAGCCAGGCGATACGGTGCACCAGCACACGGGTTTTGCCGGAACCAGCGCCGGCCAGGACCAACTGACGCCCGACACTGGCCGTGACGGCCTGACGTTGGGCATCGTTGAGAGAATTTAACAAGAGAGAGAGATCATCGCGCATCGGGGCATTTTAGGGGCTGTTGGTGTTTCATTGCTAGCTGCGTGGCCGCCTTGGGCCGAGCGGTCTAAAAGCCGGACAATAAATGTGCCTGGCTGATTTCATCCATTTAATAGCGCCTGTGCGTTTGGTCACGGGCATTGCTTGTGTATGCTCGGGCGACTTTTTGGCTCATCTACTGATAAGAATTTCGCCGATGGTTCAGAGTTTAAATTCGCCGGGTATTTTTTTCGGCATAGGCATCGGTTTTTTCCTGCTGGCGGGCGGCCTGGGATGGCAGGTCAAGCGGATCAGGCAACGGCGCATGGTGCGCCGCTTGCGGCATCAAGGTTTGCGCGAAGATTTGCAGCAAGCCAATGTCCGTAGTGAGCAACTCAATACCGAGCTTGCCTATGAGGTCGAGCAGCGCCGTTTGAGCGAAGCGCGGGTGCGCCACCTGACCCGTTTTGATGAGCTGACCGGGCTGGCCAACCGCCTTCTGTTCAAGGAACGCCTGGAGGAGGCTAGCCAGCGTGTACGCCAGGGCTCGTGCAACCTGACGTTGCTGCACATCAATCTCGATCGTTTCAAATTGCTCAATGACAATTTCGGGCATGAGCTGGCGGACCATGTGCTGCAAAAAATGGCCGAACGCATCACCAAGGCCTTGCCTGAGGCCGACACCATTGCGCGCCTGTCGGGTGATGAATTTGCAGTGCTGTTTGATGCCTATAACAGCCTGACCAGCCTGGCGCGGGTCGCGACCCGGCTGCTGGACAAGCTCGGTCGGCCGCTGGTGGTGGATGGCCATGAGCTGGTCATCAGTGTGTCAATGGGCATCAGCATGTTGCCCGACAGCGCGCGCGATATTGCCAGCCTGGTCCATCAGGCCAACAAGGCCATGCAGCAGGCCAAGCACCTGGGCGGTGGCAGGTTTCAGTTCTACAGTGACAGCCTGCATGGCAGCTCCCTTGAACGGCTGCAGCTGGAAAACCAACTGCGCAAAGCCATTAGCGAACGCCAGCTCAACGTGTTCTATCAACCCAAGCTGTGCCTGGCCACAGGGCGTCTGCACGCCGCCGAAGCGTTGGTGCGCTGGGATCACCCGCAACTGGGTAACGTGCCGCCAGGCAACTTTATTGTCCTTGCCGAAGAGACCGGCCTGATCAGCGCCATCGGTGAATTTGTACTGCGCGAAGCCTGCCGACAAGCGTGTGAATGGCAACGAGCAGGGCTGGCGCCAATACGGGTATCGGTGAACTTGTCGGGGCATCAGTTGCGCCAGGGCAAGCTGGTCAGCCTGGTGCGCCAGGTACTTGAAGAAACCGGGCTGGCGCCGCACTGCCTGGAACTGGAACTGACAGAAAGCCAGTTGCTCGACAATGTTGAATACGTCATCGCTACCTTCCAGCAATTGCATGAACTGGGGGTGAAGCTGGCAATCGATGATTTTGGCACCGGCTATTCATCGCTCAGTTACCTCAAGCGATTTGCGGTGGATTACGTAAAAATCGATAAAACGTTTATTCACGGCGTGGGCCGTTGCAGCGAAGACGAGGCCATCACCCTCGCAATTATTGCCATGGCCCACAGTCTGGGCCTTAAAGTGGTGGCAGAAGGCGTTGAAAACGAGGCGCAGCTGGCATTTCTCAAGACTCGCCAGTGCGACGAAGTGCAGGGCTATTTGATCAGTCGTCCGATAAACGCAGTGCAATTCAGCGATTTACTGCGTAACGGTGTAGTGGTCTTGTAGTGCCAAAAAGGGCTACATGGCCCTCAAGCGGCTTGAATCAAGGGAGATAACTGGATAGTTGATGGCGTATTGGCTGGGCAGAAAACGAATTCTTGTAGTATAACTACAAGATTGCTACATCCCCGGCGCCCGCCGCTTACAGACCGAGTCCTGCCCTTTGAACCTGCTGCAACATATTGCCCAGTCACGCCACCTGTTACGTAAATCGGAACTCAAGGTCGCCGATCACGTGCTGCTTGATCCTGCGGCTGTAATGCACAGTTCCATGGCCGACCTTGCCCACAGTGTCGGAATCAGCGAGCCGACCATCGTGCGTTTTTGCCGGGCGATAGGCTGTTCCGGGTTTCAGGACCTGAAGCTCAAGCTGGCGCAAAGCCTGGCGGCCGGCGCCAGTTTTGGTCAGTTCGCGATCCATGAAGACGATTCGGTAGCGGACTACAGCCTGAAAATTTTCGACACCACGCTGCATACCTTGATGGACGTGCGCGAGAAGCTCGATCCGATAGCGCTGCAGCGTGCCGTGACAGCCATGTCGCAAGCGCAGCGTGTCGAGTTTTATGGGTTTGGTGCCTCGGGCGCGGTTGCGGCGGATGCCCAGCACAAGTTTTTCCGTCTGTTGCTGACCGCGGCGGCCTATTCCGACCCGCATATGCAAGCGATGTCGGCCGTGACCTTGAAGCCTACCGACGTGGCGATCTGCATTTCCCAGTCGGGCCGTTCCAAAGACTTGCTGATCACCGCCAACCTGGTGCGTGAAAGCGGCGCGACCCTGATTACCTTGTGCCCGAGCCAGACGCCGCTGGCGGAGCTGGCAACCGTCAATCTGGCGATCGATGTGCATGAAGACACCGAAATCTATACCCCGCTGACCTCGCGTATTGCCCACCTGGTAGTGATTGACGTGTTGGCAATGGGTGTTGCCATGGCCCGAGGCCCGAGCCTGGTCAACCACCTCAAGAGCGTCAAGCGCAGCCTGCGCAGCTTGCGTCTGTCGCCTAAATCACTGAAAAGCCACGAAGATTAAAAGCGCACAACATCTTCTGTGGGAGCGGGCTTGCTCGCGATAGGGAATGCCGCCGTGTGACAGACACACCGCAGCGCCTGAATCGCGAGCAAGCCCGCTCCCACGCAGAGCTCACATTCAGCGTTCATCCCCCTGTCATCCCACCTTCGCCAAGTCGTCATAAACAACGTGCATCGTAAAGCTCCCGTACACGCCTTGGGAGACTCGAAATGGCTCAGCCTTACGAAGAACGCAATAGCGCCGTCAAAACCCGCCGTCAGCAAGAAGACCAGCGCCGCATGGCCTTCCGTCGCGCGATTGAAGACCATACGAGCCAGCGCCAACTGCGTCTGGAAACCTCTGACTACCCTGACCTCGGGTCGATCAACTACTGGCAGTCTGCGTCGGCAAGTGACCGTCGAAGCGCTCAACCAACGCGCTGATTTGCAGGCGCTCACTGCGAATAAACCCCAGAAATGCATGCGCTACCGGTGACAGGCGCTTGGCCTTGGCCTGCACCACGCACCAGCTGCGATACAGCGGCAACTCCTCGACCGGCAGTTCGCACAGCAGGCCGGTCGCCAGCTCCAGGCTGACGGCGTGGCGGGTCAATAACGCCACGCCCAACCCGGCTACCGCGCACTCGCGCTGCGACTCGTTGGACGACACTTCCAGCGTCTGATTGAAGTGCACGCGCTTTTCCTTGAAATACTCCTCACACGCCATGCGCGTGCCCGAACCCTGCTCGCGCATCAGCAAGGTATAAGGCTCCAGATCCTGCAAATGCAGCGGACCCCGGTTGCACAACGGATGATCAGCGGGAGCCACGGCCACAATCGGGTTGTTCAGAAACGGCAAGAATTCCAGGCCCATGTCCTGGGGCACCATCGACATGATCACCAGATCATCGCGGTTATCTGACAGCCGACGAACGGCCTGCGCCCGGTTGACCACCGTCAGTTGCAAATTGACTTCCGGATGCTGGCGCTTGAAGGCCGCAAACAGATGCGGCACAAAATATTTCGCGCTCGACTCTACGGCCAGTTTCAACTGGCCTTGCAATGACCCGAGCATGTCGGAAAGTTGCATGTCGAGGTTTTCCAGCCGGCCGAAAATATCCCGACTGGCCAACTGAAGCGCTTCAGCGGCTTCGGTCATGTACAGCTTTTTGCCGACGTACTCGAACAATGGTTGGCCAACCAGCTCTTCAAGCTGACGAATTTGTAGACTTACGGCGGGTTGCGTCAGCGACATTTCTTCTGCTGCGCGGCTGTAAGAACGCAAATCACAGACTTCGTTAAACACCTGTAATTGGCGAAAAGTGATACGCATCAATGACTTACGCATTTTTATAAAATTATCCGAAGCGACAAGTGATCTGACTATAAGTTGTTACTTATGCACGACCCAAGAATTATTGATTTTTGTTTATCACTGCGTGGGTCTAGTGTGACGACACAACGGTTCAGACACATTTGGACACGTGCCGACCTGGTCTAGCAGGTCGTTTGTTCCATAGGCTTTAGGGAAAATCCAAGTGATAAAAAAGATCCTGATCGCCAACCGCGGAGAAATCGCCGTCCGCATCGTGCGTGCCTGCGCCGAGATGGGGATTCGCTCTGTAGCGGTCTATTCCGAAGCTGATCGGCATGCCTTGCACGTCAAGCGCGCCGACGAAGCACACAATATCGGCGAAGACCCGCTGGCCGGTTATTTGAATCCGCGCAAGCTGGTGAACCTGGCGGTTGAAACCGGTTGTGATGCTCTGCATCCCGGTTACGGTTTTTTGTCAGAAAACGCTGAGTTGGCTGATATCTGCGCCGAGCGCGGGATCAAGTTCATCGGTCCGGCTGCTGAAGTCATTCGCCGTATGGGCGACAAGACTGAAGCGCGTCGCAGCATGATCAAGGCCGGTGTGCCGGTCACGCCGGGCACTGAAGGCAACGTTGCCGACATCCACGAAGCCTTGATTGAAGGCGAACGCATTGGCTACCCGGTGATGCTCAAGGCCACCTCGGGTGGTGGCGGTCGCGGCATTCGTCGCTGCAACAGCCGTGAAGAACTCGAGCAAGCCTTCCCGCGGGTGATCTCGGAAGCGACCAAGGCCTTTGGTTCGGCCGAAGTGTTCCTCGAAAAATGCATCGTCAACCCCAAGCATATCGAAGCGCAAATTCTCGGCGACAGCTTTGGCAACGTGGTGCATCTGTTTGAGCGCGACTGCTCGATCCAGCGTCGCAACCAAAAGCTGATCGAAATCGCCCCGAGCCCGCAGCTGACCCCGGAACAGCGTGCCTATATCGGCGACCTGTCTGTGCGCGCAGCCAAGGCCGTGGGTTACGAGAACGCCGGTACCGTGGAGTTCCTGCTCGCCGAGGGCGAGGTGTACTTCATGGAGATGAACACTCGGGTGCAGGTGGAGCACACCATCACCGAAGAAATTACCGGCATCGACATTGTTCGTGAACAGATTCGTATCGCCTCTGGCCTGCCGCTCTCGATCAAGCAGGAAGACGTGCAGCATCGCGGCTTTGCCCTGCAGTTCCGGATCAACGCCGAAGACCCGAAAAACAACTTCCTGCCCAGTTTCGGCAAGATCACCCGTTACTACGCGCCCGGCGGCCCCGGTGTACGTACCGACACGGCGATCTACACCGGCTATACCATCCCGCCGTATTACGACTCCATGTGTCTGAAACTGGTGGTGTGGGCCCTGACCTGGGAAGAAGCGATGGACCGTGGTTTGCGCGCCCTCGACGACATGCGTCTGCAAGGGGTCAAAACCACCGCCGCGTATTACCAGGAAATCCTGCGTAACCCGGAATTCCGTAGTGGCCAGTTCAACACCAGCTTCGTAGAAAGCCACCCTGAGCTGACCAACTACTCGATCAAGCGCAAACCCGAAGAGTTGGCCCTGGCCATCGCTGCCGCCATCGCCGCCCACGCAGGCCTGTGAGGAAAAGAATAATGAGCAAGAAGATTTTCGTAACTGACACCATCCTGCGTGACGCCCACCAGTCGCTGCTGGCCACCCGCATGCGCACTGAAGACATGCTGCCGATCTGCGACAAGCTCGACAAAGTCGGCTACTGGTCCCTGGAAGTCTGGGGCGGCGCGACCTTTGATGCCTGCGTGCGTTTCCTCAAGGAAGATCCGTGGGAGCGTCTGCGCCAACTGCGTGCCGCCTTGCCCAACACGCGTCTGCAAATGTTGCTGCGCGGCCAGAACCTGCTGGGCTATCGCCATTACAGCGACGACGTGGTCAAAGCCTTCGTCGCCAAAGCAGCAGTCAACGGCATCGACGTGTTCCGCATCTTCGACGCCATGAACGACGTGCGTAACCTGCGTGTGGCCATCGAGGCGGTCAAAGCTGCCGGCAAGCATGCCCAGGGCACCATCGCCTATACCACCAGTCCGGTACATACCACCGAGGCGTTTGTGGCGCAGGCCAAGCAGATGGAAGCCATGGGCTGCGACTCGGTCGCCATCAAAGACATGGCTGGCCTGCTGACGCCGTACGCCACGGGTGAACTGGTCAAGGCGCTGAAAGCCGAAATCACTCTGCCGATCTTTATTCACTCCCATGACACCGCCGGTCTGGCTGCCATGTGCCAGCTCAAGGCTATCGAGAATGGCGCAGACCACATTGATACCGCGATCTCCAGCTTCGCGTGGGGCACCAGCCACCCGGGCACCGAGTCGATGGTTGCCGCGCTCAAAGGCAGTGAATACGACACCGGTCTCGATCTGTCGCTGTTGCAGGAAATCGGCATGTACTTCTACGCAGTGCGTAAGAAGTATCACCAGTTTGAAAGCGAATTCACCGCTGTAGATACCCGTGTTCAGGTTAACCAGGTGCCGGGCGGGATGATTTCCAACCTTGCCAACCAGCTCAAAGAGCAGGGTGCGCTGAACCGCATGAGCGAAGTGCTGGCCGAAATCCCGCGTGTGCGTGAAGACCTCGGTTACCCGCCGCTGGTGACACCAACGTCGCAAATTGTGGGTACTCAGGCATTCTTCAACGTATTGGCGGGTGAGCGTTACAAAACCATCACCAACGAAGTGAAGCTCTACCTGCAAGGCGGCTACGGCAAGGCGCCGGGCGTGGTCAACGAGCAACTGCGTCGTCAGGCCATTGGCAACGAAGAGCTGATCGACGTACGCCCTGCGGACCTGCTAAAGCCCGAAATGGTCAAGCTGCGTGCTGAAATTGGTGCCCTGGCCCAGTCGGAAGAAGACGTACTGACCTTCGCCATGTTCCCGGATATCGGTCGCAAGTTCCTTGAGGAGCGCGCTGCAGGCACTCTGACCCCAGAAGTGCTGCTGCCTATCCCTGAGGCTGGCGGTGTCACCAAGGCGAGCGGTGAGGGCGTGCCGACCGAGTTCGTGATCGACGTGCACGGTGAGAGCTATCGCGTTGACATCACCGGTGTGGGCGTCAAGGCTGAAGGCAAGCGTCACTTCTACCTGTCCATCGATGGCATGCCGGAAGAGGTGGTGTTCGAACCCCTCAACGAATTTGTTGGTGGCACCTCAAGCAAGCGCAAGCAGGCCAGCGAGCCAGGCCATGTGAGCACGGCAATGCCAGGCAACATCGTTGATGTACTGGTCGCTGTAGGCGATGTGGTCAAGGCGGGTCAGTCGGTACTGATCACCGAAGCGATGAAAATGGAAACTGAAGTCCAGGCCGGCATCGCAGGCAAAATCGTCACCATCCATGTAATCAAGGGTGATCGCGTTAATCCGGGCGAAATTCTGATCGAAATCGAAGCCTGATACTGTCTTTGATGTAAACGCTTTAAACCTCGGGGGGGCATGTGCTCCCCTTTTTTTTGCTCTTGAATTGAGGCTTTTTCGCAGGTTCGATTCAAGGAGTCTGGCGACGACAAGGCTGGAAAAGCGCCTGTAGCGCCTAGCAAGTAGGGCGAGGTGTGGTGTGCCCGTACGAGGCGTTAGACATAGGTCGCTGAGCCATGGTGTTTCAGGTGCATCGCGCTGCTACGAGTGTTTGCGCTTCTCCCTGTGCAACAGGGGTATCAAGCGGTCGCGTAGCGCAAATGTGTTTATTCCAAGCACAAAAACGCCCAGCAGTCCTTGCTGGGCGTATTGATCAAATTTTATACAACTGTGGCTCTGCATTCTTCCAGGGTCTTTATTTGGCCGCTTTCTGGTTGGTTATCCAATGCCAGCCATTTTTCGAAACCTGCCGCTAGTGGGGGCCATTCCGTACTAATAATGCTGTACCACGTGGTATCACGGTTTTTGCCTTTAACCACCATATGGTGGCGGAAAACGCCTTCGTATGTGTACCCCAATCGTACTGCAGTACGCTTCGATCTTGCGTTATCGTTGTTGCACTTCCATTCCAGACGCCGGTTGCCCAGGGCGAAGGCTTCCTTGGCGAGCAGGTAGACCGCCTCCGTGCTTTTCGGTGAGCGTTGCATGGGTGCGCCAAAGGCGACGTGGCCGATCTCGATACGCCCGTGCTCCGGGACGATGCACATCAGGCTAAGCAAGCCTTGTGCCTCACCGCTGGGCTTGTCGATAACGGCATAGAAATGTGGATCACGGCTATCGGCATGCTTTTGCAGCCAAGCGTCAAAGGTCGGACGCTCGTTAAATGGACCGTAGGGCAGGTAGTCCCACAGCTTGGGATCGGCCTGCGCCCCTTGTAAGGCTAGCCATAGTTCATCGCCATGACGTTCGGGGTCGAGCTTTTCCAGACGAATGAATCGCCCTTCGAGGGTGCGGGTATCCGGGGTTTTAGCCGCCAGCCAACGTTCTAGAGAGTCGGGCATTGCGCGTTCCTTATTTATGACAAGGTTTTGCGAAACTGGATAAAGCCGGGGCGCTCGCCAATGCGCTCATACAACTGAATAGCCGTGGCGTTGGTTTCCTGGGTGAGCCAATGCACTTTGCAGCAGTCCTTGGCGCGGGCGGCTGCGTATACATGCTCGATTAACTGACGACCCACCCCCTTGCCGCGCACATCGGGACTGACAAACAGGTCTTGAAGATAGCAGGCGTCTTTGATGCTCCAGTTGGTGCGGTGATAAACGCACTGCACCATGCCCACCGCTTTGTCGTCTTGCCAGGCCAGGGCCAGGGTGGTCGGTTCTGCCGGGTCGAGAAAACGCGCCCAGGTGGATTGGCTGATTTCGTCGGATAGCTCGGTTTTGTAGAAGCGCAAGTAAGCTTGCCAAAGTGGTAGCCACTGTTCGCGATCGGTGGCGGTGGCAGTTTTGATCTGGATTTGAGCCATTTTCAGTTATTCCTTAACCATTAAATGAGCGAGTGCGTGGTCTTGCGGGTTGGGGTTGGCCAGCAGGCCCTGGCGCACACCAGCCTGGTCGCGGGCGTCGCGGTTCTGGCTGAGTTTGCGTTTGCCTTGCAGGCGGGTGATAGGCAGGCGAAAGCCCACAATGGCCTTGAGCATGCTGTCGACATAGTCGGCGGGGGCGTCGCTGACAGCCCAGGGCGCGGGGCGATTGGCTTCATGCCTGTCGCTCAGGCGGCTGACCAGTGCCAGCAAACGTTCGGCATCATCGAACACCTCGGCCATGCCATAAGCGTGTACGGCCAGGTAATTCCAGGTGGGTACGGCTTTTCCGTGGTCGGCCTTGCCTGGGTAAAAGGTAGGGCTGATATAGGCCTGTTCGCCGGCAAAGATCACCAGTGCTTCCGTGCCTTGGGCCAGGTCCTGCCAGTGTGGATTGGCCCGGGCCAGGTGCCCGTACAATGTGCCGCACGGGCCTTCGTCGGGGTTCAACAGCATAGGCACATGACTGGCGAGCAGGCCCTGGCTGGCATGTGTGACCAGCACGGGCAGGGGGGAGGCCTGCATCTGCTGGTGCAGGATTTTAATGTCGTCTACGGCGAAGGCGCGGGGTACGTACATGGAAATTATCCTTGGCGATTGGCTTTATCCTAGGCAGGCTATTGGTTGGTTGTAAGAGCCATTAATGGTCAATTTCATAGGTCCAATCCATGAAGGATTCAGTTCTTTCCATCGCCTTCAACCCCGCCGGGATCGAGCTTGATCCCAAAAAGGGTCTGAGCCGCCAGCTGTATCTGGCATTGCGCCAACGTGTGCTTGATGGTCGTTTGAATGGCGGCTCGCGCTTGCCCGCCAGCCGTGACATGGCCGGTGCCTTGGGGATTTCCCGCAATAGTGTGATGCGGGCCTATGACCAGTTGTATGCCGAAGGATTTATTGAGGGGAGAGTTGGGGACGGTACCTATGTCGCCAAATTGCCAGAAAAAGCCCTGCCGCTAAAAAAGTTGTCCACCAACTTATCCACAGGCTTTTCAACAGGCTTATCCCCAGGGTTATCCACAAAACAGCCTGAAATACCTGTAATTACATCCAGTAAAGTTATCCACAGCACGGCTCTGAGCAGGGTTGCAACCCATGCATTGGACCTGCCACCCAGTGGTGTTCCCCGCGCATTTCGGGTGGGTGTTCCGGCGTTCGACTTATTCCCTTTCGAGGTATGGAGCAAGCTGCAGGCGGCTTTTTGGCGTAAGCCGGAGTTGCAGCATCTGTGCTACGGCGATCCTGCAGGTGATGAGCGTCTGCGTGCATTGATTGCGGCTTATTTGCGTACTTCACGAGGTTTATCGTGTACGGCTGAGCAAATTTTGATCACCAGTGGCGCGCAGCAAGGAATTAGCCTTTGTGCACAGCTGCTGGTGGAGCCGGGCGAAGGGGTGGCTGTGGAAAACCCCGGCTATCGCGCAGCTGCCTATGCCTTTGCGATTGCCGGGGCGAATGTGCAGGGCGTGGCGGTGGATCAGGACGGTATGGACTGTTCGGCGCTGGCGCATTTGAGCAACTGCCGGCTGGCCTATGTCACGCCCTCCCATCAATACCCCTGCGGGGTCACCATGAGCCTGGCCCGGCGCCTGGAACTGCTGGCCTGGGCCGAGCGTACAGAGGGCTGGATTGTCGAAGACGACTACGATGGCGAGTACCGCTATAGCGGTGCGCCGCTGGCCCCGCTGGCAGCACTGGACCGCAGCGGGCGGGTGATTTATGTCGGTACCTTCGGCAAGGTGGCGTTTCCGGCGTTGCGCCTGGGGTATCTGGTGCTGCCCAAGGGGCTGATCGAGCCGTTTGCCCGCCGGCGCTCGCTGGATATGCGCCATTCGGAGGTCGGCACTCAGGCGGTGATGGCCGAGTTTATGGCGGCGGGGCATTTTCAGCGGCATATACGGCGGATGCGTCGCGCGGCTTTGAGTCGCCGTGATGTGTTGCTGGCCAACTGGCCACAGGGGTTGGCGGAGGTTGGGGCCATGCCGGGTATCGCGGCGGGCTTGCATGTGGCGGTGCCGGTGGCGAGTTTGGCGCGTGAGCAGCAACTGCTGGCGCAGGCCCGGGCAGTGGACGTGGAGATCAACGGGCTGAGCAGTTATTGGTTGCAGGATTCGAGTGAGCCTGTGGATAACCGCGCGGGATTGGTGCTGGGGTTTGCAGCGGTACCCGAAGTGGAGATCAAAGCGGCGCTGGAGCGCCTGGGCAAGGTGTGGAATGGCAGCCGTTGAACCTGTGGGAGCGGGCTTGCTCGCGAGGGGGGCACCGCATTAATTCAGACAGACCGCACCGGCTGAATTGCGAGCAAGCCCGCTCCCACAGGAAGGGCTTGATCATTGTGCGCTTTCAAACCCCTCCAGCACATTCACCGCATTCACGCCGATTTCCTCTACGGCGTAACCACCTTCCATCACAAATAGTGTCGGTTTGCCCAGCCGCGCAATACGCTCACCCATGCGCAGGTAGTCCGGGCTGTCGAGTTTGAATTGGGAGATTGGATCGTTCTTGAATGTATCCACACCCAGAGAAACCACGATTACGCCAGCGTCATAGCGCTCGATTTCAGCGCAGGCCAATTCCAGCGCCGCGCTCCAGCGATCCCAGGCCGAACCCGCAGCCAGCGGGTAGTTGAAGTTAAAGCCTTCCCCGGGCCCTTCGCCCAGTTCATCTTCATACCCTAAAAAGAACGGAAACTCGGCCTCAGGATGGCCGTGAATCGAGGTAAACAGCACGTCGTTACGTTCATAGAAAATCGACTGCGTACCATTGCCGTGATGGTAATCAACGTCGAGGATAGCCACCTTGCTGTGGCCTTGATCGAGAAAGGCCTGGGCTGCTATGGCGGCGTTATTCAGGTAGCAGTAACCGCCCATCAAGTCGCTGGCGGCGTGATGCCCCGGTGGCCGGCAAAGTGCGAAAGCACTGTGGGCGCCGTTTTGAATTTCGGCTTGGGCAGTCAGGGCTACTTGCGCTGCACTGTAAGCCGCTTGCCATGTGCCCGCAGTAATCGGCGCTCCGCCGTCGAAGCTGTAATACCCAAGCTGGCCATGCAGGCTGGTGGGCAGAACGGCACGTAAAGTACGGGCAGGCCAGGTATAAGGCAGCAAGTCACCGTCGCGGCCATGTTGGGCCCAGCGGTCCCAGGCACCCTGGAAAAAGTCCAGGTAGGCCGCACTGTGAATCCGCTCGATAGGCCCGCGGCCGAAGTCTTGCGGGGCGCTCACTGGGCCGAGTTCACGGGTTTGTACACGTTGCAAAATATGGTCGGCCCGTGATGGCATTTCAAAGCAGGGCAACAGTTGCCCGTCCATCAACTCACAACGGCCATGATGCAGGTGGTGATCGTCCGAATAGATCGTCAGCATTGTCTTGTTCTCCCAGGGCATGAGCGGTTGGCTACAGTCTTGCGGCGCCGGGGGTTTGAGAGAACGGCAGGAGCGGCCAAAAGGAGATGTATGTGGCCAAAATGGTTGACCGTAATTGGCCCCTGCCCATCCCCTCTGAATCAGGCCCGGAACTGGCTGGGTGCAACCCCGCTCCAGCGCACGAAGGCATGGCGGAAGCTCGCGGTTTCACTGAAACCCAGGGTCTCGGCAATCTTGTAAATGGGCCATTCGGTTTCGTTGAGCAGCAGCTTGGCGCGCTCAAAACGCAGGTCATCGAGCAGCGTCTGGTAGCTGCAACCCATATCGTGCAAGTGGCGGCGCAGGGTGCGCGGCGAGCAGTTCATGTGCTCGGCCAGCCCTTCGAGGCCGGGGGCTGCATGCAGTTGTGCGGCCAGCAACTGGCGGATGCGTTCCAGCCAGGTTTGTCTCCCGGTGAACTCCAGATTCTGTTTGCGGCAACGCTCGGCCATCGCTTGATGGGTCACCGCATCGGCCAGTGGCAAAGGCTGGTCGAGCCATCGCTTGGCGAAGGCGAAAGCATTGCTGTCGGCATCGAACTGACGCGGGCAATCGAAGCTTTGCCCGTAGCTGGCGTGGTAGTCGGGTGCGCTGTGGATAAAGCGTGCACCCAATAGCGGCAGCGATTGGCCTAGCAAGTCTTCGCATATAACCTTGAGCGAAACCAGGCATAGCTCGGTATTGAACACCGCCATTTGCGGGCTCTCGGCATAGCCATTGGCACAGAACCGGACCTGTTCGCCCTCGACCTCCAGGCTCAGCTCAAAAAGTGTTCCCAGCAGCGCCGGGTAGCGTAAAGCTAGACGCAATGCGTCACCTAAGGTGGCACTGGTGAGTAGGGCGTAACCGAGTATGCCGTAGGACGACACATGCATGCGTCGCCCTAGTTCAAGGCCGATTTCGCGGCGCAGAGCCACGGCATTGGCGCACACGCGCATTTCCTGATTGGTGGTGATGCGAGTGTCTGCACGGCTCAGGTCCGCCGCCCGAATGCCGCTGCCGGCCAGCAGCATCTCGCTGGGCAAGCCTTCTGCGTTGAAGGTGCTGAGCACCAGGGATACGGCGTTGAGCGTTGTGAGATGGGAGTGGAGCATGCTCGTTTCCTGCCTGGGAGGTGCAGGAAGCGAGCAAGTTGTGTGCCGGGGGATGTACACCGAACCTGTAGCCGCTGCCGCAGGCTGCGATAAGGGCCGCAGGACCTTCAATCAAGGCGGGTCTGGTGCACAGTCCATCACAGCCTGCTAGAGCGGCTACATAGGCCGGGTTATGGGCTTTTAGGCCAGCTCCCCGCACACATCCAGTTCGATCAGGCGGCGCACCTCGGCCAGCGGCAGGTCAGCGCCAAGCAAGGCATGCAGTTTGCCGAACACGGCCTCGCGGGTCATTCCGCCACCTGACAGCACACCCGCCTCACGCAAGCGGCTGCCAGCTTCGTACACGTCCAGTTCTACACCGCCTTCATGGCATTGGGTAATGGCCACGATCACAATGCCATTTTCCTGTGCCCGTTGCAGACTGGCGAGAAAGTCCGGGTTGTCGCCAGGGCCGGTGCCACTGCCGAAACACTCCAGTACCAGGGCTTCGATCCCGCTGTTGAGCAAGGCATCGAGCTGGGCGGCGCCAATCCCTGGCACCAGTGGCAGCACGCCTACGCTGGCCTGGTGTTTGGGGTAGCTGTAGGCCAGTTCTGCCGGGAGGGTGCTGGCCCTGGTCCCGCCGCCGTTGCGTGTCAGCGTCACAAACGGGTTACGGCCAAAGCTGCGCACTTTGGCGCAGCGAGTTGGAGCCATCAGCTTGCCGTGGAAGTACAACTGCACGCCGTTAGGCTGGCCCTGGCCCAGCGCCTGCAAGGCACCGCTGATGTTTTCCCAGGCATCGCTGTCAGGTACGCCCGCTGGCAGCATGGAGCCGGTGAAGAGTACCGGTGCAGGCAAGCCCAGCAGTTGAAAGCACATCGCCGCAGCGCTGTAGGCCAGCGTGTCAGTGCCATGTAGGACCAGTACAGCATCGCAGCCATCCTGCTCGACCGCTTCGATGATCGCGCTGCGCAGGCGTAGCCAGTAGGCAGGCGTCATGTTGGCGCTGTCGATCAGCGGGCTCATTTCGCGAAAGGCCCATTGCGGTACTTGCAGCTGCGGTTGGCTGGCCAGGTGCTCGCGCATGCGTGCCTCAAAACCCGAGGCTGGTGCCAGACCGCTGGCGCTGGCCTGCATGCCGATGGTGCCGCCGGTGTAGAGCACCATGACGTGTTGGCAGGTGTGATGAGTGGCTGCGGTCATTATTGAGTCTCCATAAGCAAAAACGCGGCGGTTCTGGAGAACCGCCGCGTCAAGTATCAGCGTTTTGTTTCGTCGACCTGGGCGGCCGGCTTTGGCGGCCAGGCCTTTAGATCGAGATCCAGATCCGGGAATTTACTGGAATCGAAGACAGGTGTCTTGATCCCCGCGCGGCGCTGGTCATCGTAGTCCTTGAGCACGCGCATGCAGATCTTGAACAGCATCGCCAGCGCAACCAGGTTAACGAAGGCGAGCATGGTCATGGCAATGTCGGCGAAAGCGAAAACCGTTTGCAGGTTTTCGATCGACCCCCAAAAGATCAGCACCAGTACCAGTGCGCGATAACCCATCAGTGCTTTGCGGCTCTCTCCAACCAAAAAGCGCAGGTTGTTCTCGCCCAGGTAGTAGTTGTAGAGCATCGAAGTGAACACGAACAGCGCCAGGGCCACGCTGATAAAGACACGACCCCATTCGCCGACCACGGCTGCCAGGGAGTTCTGGGTCAGGGCAATGCCGTCGCCTTCAAAACCTGGGGTGTAGAAGCCCGACAACAGAATCAGCAAAGCCGTACAGGTGCAGATCACAAAGGTGTCGAGGAATACGCTGAATGCCTGCACCACGCCTTGGGCGATCGGGTGCTCAACATCGGCCACGGCAGCCACGTTCGGGGCGCTGCCCAGACCGGCTTCGTTGGCGAAGACGCCACGTTTGACGCCCATCACGATTGCACTGCCGATCAGGCCACCGAACACAGGGTCCAGGCCGAAGGCGCTCTTGACGATATGGCCCAGCATGGCGGGTACGTGGTCGAACTGCAGTACGATCACATACAGGGTGACCGCAATATAGGCCAGGGTCTTGACCGGTACCAGCAGGTCGGCCACCGAAGCGATACGCTTGATCCCGCCGATAAACACCAGGCCCAGCAGGATGGCGATGGCCAGCCCCGAGTAGTTGACCTTGAAGCCGAAGGCGTCTTGCAGCGAGTGGGTCACGGCATGGGCTTGCAGGCCCATGAAGGCAAAACCGAAGGTGATCAGCAACAGCACGGCCATCAGTTTGCCCATCCACACTTTGCCCAGGCCGTACTTCATATAGAAGGACGGGCCGCCGCGCAGTTGGCCTTCCGAATCACGACGCTTGTACAGCTGGCCCAGGGAGCATTCGATCAGGCTGCTGGACATGCCGACCAGGGCGGTCACCCACATCCAGAACACGGCACCGGGGCCACCCAGGGTAACGGCAATACCGACGCCGGCAATGTTGCCCGCGCCGACACGGCCGGCCAGGCTCAGCATCAATGCCTGAAATGAGCTCAGCTCACCGGCGCTGCTGCGCAGGCTGTCCTTGAAAACCGAAAACATGTGCAGAAAGTAACGAAACTGAACGAAACGCGAGCGGATCGTGAAGTAGCCACCGAGCCCGACCATGAGCACGATTAGCACTTTCCCTGAGAGGAAGTCATTGATGACTTCAAGCATGGATTATTCCTCGCTGTTTTTATCTGATGGCAACACGGCCGGATCGAAATATCGCGTTACACCTGCTTGAGCAAGGCATAAACGTAGGCGATCAGTGTGACCCTGGCCATGTTGCTGCTTGGTTTACGATGCTGTTTCCGTGCTGACGATGGCCGCTGGTGCTGGGGCCGGGCACAGGAAGAGGGGCGGCACTATACCTAGGAGCGCAGGAAGCGTCTGCATAAGTGACTGAATTTTCATGTGTGAGTTGTCCGATATGGCTTTGTTTATTGTCAAATTGCCCTCACCCCAGCCCTCTCCCTGAGGGTGAAAGGGCTCGATTTGTGGCGTTAATCAGATCTGCTTTTGCCTTTAGTCTTCTCTCCCTCTGGGAGAGGGGGGAGGGGTTTCAAAATTCCAGGGCCAAAAAAAAGGGCCTGCAGACGTATCTGCAAGCCCTCAAAAGGTGAGAGGTGTCTAGTCCCTCGACCTGGTGAGCGTTGAGCGTGTTACAGCATCAGGCCTTGAGTGGCACCAGACGCGGAGCAATCATGTTTTCCGGGCGCAGGATGTCGTCGAGCATGGCGTCGTCGAGCAAGCCTTCTTCGCGCACCAGTTCCAGTACGCCGCGGCCGCTTTCAAGAGCGATACGGGCGATACGGGTGGCGTTTTCATAACCGATGTACGGGTTAAGTGCAGTCACCAGACCAATCGAGTGCTCGACCAGTTCACGGCAGCGCGCTTCGTTGGCCGTGATGCCGGTGATGCAGTGTTCGCGCAGCATGTCCATGGCGCGTTGCAGCAGACGAATCGAGTCGAAGATCTTGAACGCGATCAGCGGCTCCATAACGTTCAGTTGCAGCTGGCCACCTTCGGCAGCGATGGTCAGGGCCAGGTCGTTACCGATGATCTGGAATGCCACTTGGTTCACGGCTTCCGGGATAACCGGGTTGACCTTGCCTGGCATGATCGAACTGCCTGGCTGACGTGCTGGCAGGTTGATTTCGTTGATGCCGGTACGTGGGCCGCTGGACAGCAGGCGCAAGTCGTTGCAGATCTTCGACAGCTTGACCGCGGTACGCTTGAGCATGCCGGAGAACAGTACGAAGGCGCCCATGTCGGAGGTGGCTTCGATCAGGTCGGCCGCCGGTACCAGCGGGTGACCGCTGATGGTGGCCAGGCGGTTCACGGCCAGCATCTGGTAACGCGGGTCGGCGTTGATGCCGGTACCGATGGCGGTGCCACCCAGGTTCACTTCAGTCAGCAGCTCTGGTGCCAGGGTTTTCAGGCGAGCCAGGTCTTCACTCAATGTAGTGGCGAAAGCGCGGAACTCTTGACCCAGGGTCATTGGCACGGCGTCTTGCAGCTGGGTACGGCCCATTTTCAGGACGTGGCTGAACTCGGCGCCTTTGGCTGCAAACGACTGGATCAGGCTGTCGAGGCTGGCCAGCAGCGCGTCGTGACCCAACAACAAGCCCAGACGAATGGCCGTCGGGTAGGCGTCGTTGGTCGACTGCGCCATGTTGACGTCGTTGTTCGGGTGCAGGTATTGGTATTCGCCTTTCTGATGGCCCATGGCCTCCAGCGCGATGTTGGCGATCACTTCGTTGGCATTCATGTTGGTTGAAGTGCCAGCGCCGCCTTGAATCATGTCCACCACGAACTCTTCGTGGAAATCGCCGCGGATCAGACGTGCACACGCTTCGCTGATGGCAGCGTGCTTGGCGTCGCTCAGATGACCCAACTCGCGGTTGGCGTCAGCAGCGGCTTGTTTAACCATGGCCAGGCCCACAACCAGCTTCGGGTAATGCGAGATCGGAACGCCGGAGAGACGGAAGTTGTTCACCGCTCGCAGGGTCTGGATGCCGTAATACGCTTGAGCGGGTACTTCGAGTACGCCAAGCAGGTCTTTTTCGGTACGGAAAGATGCAGCGGAGGACATGATAGAAATCATCTCGATATGAACCCGGTCTGGGCCGGAACGCTGCGAATCCTAGGCCTGCAGACTATTTTGGGCCAATGCCTTTAAACACTAACCTATGCATAAACGGCATAATAGCGACGTGACGCGGCAGGCGCGTCGAGCGTGTGACCCATTTTGGTGCGCGTCCGGGAGGACTCGATGAATCTCGAAAGTAAATGGTTAGAGGACTTCAGTGCCCTGGCTGCTACCCGCAGTTTTTCCCAGGCAGCAGAGCGCCGTTTCGTCACTCAGCCGGCCTTTAGTCGGCGAATTCGCAGCCTTGAAGCGGCGCTTGGGCTGACCTTGGTGAATCGTTCCCGCACCCCGGTGGAGTTGACTGCGGCCGGTCAGCTGTTTTTGGTTACCGCACGTACGGTCGTCGAACAGTTGGGTGAGGTGCTGCGTCATCTTCATCACCTCGAAGGCGGGCAGGGTGAGGTCATGCAAGTGGCTGCCGCTCACTCCCTGGCCCTGGGTTTTTTCCCGCGCTGGATCGCCCAGTTGCGCAATGAAGGGCTGAACATCGCGACACGACTGGTTGCGACTAACGTCGGAGACGCGGTGCATGCTTTGCGCGAAGGTGGCTGCGATTTGATGCTGGCTTTTTACGATCCGGATGCGGCCTTGCAGATGGATCCGGAAATTTTCCCGTCCTTGCACCTGGGTAATACCGAAATGCTGCCGGTATGTGCTGCCGATGCCGACGGCAAGCCGTTGTTCGATCTGGAAGGCGATGTCAGCGTGCCGCTACTGGCCTATAGCGCTGGCGCATTTCTGGGCCGCTCGGTGAATTTGCTGCTGCGCCAGCGCAGCCTGCGCTTTACCACTATTTATGAGACCGCGATGGCCGACAGCCTTAAAAGCATGGCGCTCGAAGGGTTGGGCATCGCCTGGGTGCCGCATTTGAGCGTGCGCGCCGAGCTGGCGCGGGGCGAGCTGGTGGTGTGTGGAGGCCCTCAATGGCATGTGCCGCTGGAGATTCGCCTGTACCGCTGTGCCCTGGTGCGCAAGGCCAACGTACGTTTGTTGTGGCGCAAGCTGGAAAGTGGAACTCAACCGGAGTGAATGGGTTTTTTGTTATGGGTTTTAAGGGGCTTTTTTTAGGTGCTGCTTTATGTTGGCGTAATTTTCACTGCTAAAGCTGAAGATAGAGCAAGCACCCTCCTCGCGGCCCGTTGCCATAAAGGTTGCACAGTGAGAAGGATCATTACGTTCGGGCTCACGATACAAGGCAACATCCTCATGGGTAGCGCCGAGGCAGTGCCCTATTTCATGGGCCACCACCGTTCGTCCAAGTGTCGTGGCGATAGCGATGTTGGCCTCTGGAATAGCCATGCCCTCCACCCCCATTGAGGGCATGAGGAGTCCATCAATCAGGATCAGGTATAAATCGGCAGGTTTTCCGGCCCGCCGATGTTCAGCCATGTATGCAGCAAAGACGGCTTTAATGGCCGTGCTCAGCGCTTCAATAACTGGCTCAATATCCAGACGGTTATCTGAGAAGGACAGGTAGTCAAAATTTGTGATGTCGGGAATATCCCGTAGAAATACAACGTTAACCGAACGGCCAGTCATCTTTGATAGCTGGGGCGTAAAAATATCGAAAAATAAATATTTTAGGTGGCGATCGTTTTTCTGAAGAACAGTGTCATGAACAAATGTATATATATTGATCGGTCGCATTTTTAGCCCTTCATTCAGGTGACGACTGATAAGTCTGTTAGAAACTCCGGTCTTAGGGGGCATCACTTAAGAATGCCCTTATGTTGCCTCTGTTTTCCGGCGTGAAACGGTAACAATTACTTCGAAAAGTTGAAGCGTTGGGAAACATGAACGTTTCACACACGCTTCCCCATGGATTGTGGCCGAGTGCTGCATTGTTGTGGGATGCATTGAAGCTGTGGCCTACTTCATGGGCGATCACTTGATAGTGTTTAAGGCTGGCAATGACGGCGGGTTGTCCGGGGTAAGCGCAGCCCAGGGTGGTTTCGTTGAGCGGGGATTGAGTAACCAGAATGTAGCGTTCGGTTTTACCCCACTTCAACCCCTGTTGGTTTTTGTACCGGATGGCCGCCAACTGCCATCGATGAAGAACATCGTCTATGGACTGACTTTTATAGTTGAAGTCAGTCATGCCCTGCACGTTACGTATGTCCTTGAATATAAAAGATCGTTTTGTAATTGCCGTGATTTCGTCGGTAAACTCTTTGAAGTATGCACGCCCCAATGTGTTGATGGCACGGTGCGGGACATCGTTGTGGATAAAAATATAAAGTGTGATCGGTTGCATGGGAAATATCCTTTTAATAAAGAGCCTGCAATCCTTGCAGGACTGTTTACGTTTTTGCTGTTACCGGTTTGAATTTAAGTGAAGACGTTAATTCCAGGTTTCGCCGTGGCTGGAATTCGTCGAGTTAGGTCGTTTCTATCTCTGTGCAATGTAGGCGTGGCACCTGATGATCAGAGGCCGTAGCCGAGGAGGCGTGTTTTGACCTGAAGGTCAATAAAACCGGGGGATTCAGGATTATCCGATGTGCATGACAGATGGTCGTCAAAGGTGCTTTCAAGGCACATGTTTGGGGTATACTGCGCGGCCTTCGGCTGGCTTGACCGGCCTTAATTCCTATAACAAGCCACGTCGGATCCTCCACGTGGCTTGTTGTTTTTTGACGCGCCTGCGGGCGCCCAAGAGAAGAGGCGCGACGATGAGTGCACTGGTAGGCGTGATCATGGGCTCCAAGTCCGATTGGTCCACCCTCAGCCACACCGCCGATATGCTGGAAAAACTCGGCATTCCTTACGAAGTGAAAGTGGTCTCTGCCCACCGCACTCCGGATCTGCTGTTCCAGTATGCCGAAGAGGCCGAAGGCCGCGGGATCGAGGTCATCATCGCGGGTGCCGGTGGCGCAGCCCACCTGCCAGGCATGTGTGCAGCCAAAACCCATTTGCCAGTGCTCGGTGTACCGGTGCAGTCGGCGATGCTGTCGGGCGTAGACTCGCTGCTGTCGATCGTGCAAATGCCGGCGGGCATCCCGGTTGCAACCCTGGCCATCGGCAAAGCGGGCGCGATCAACGCTGCCCTGTTGTCGGCGAGCATCCTGGGCGCCAAGCATCCGCAGTTCCATACCGTTTTGAAAGCATTCCGTGCTGAACAGACAGACAGCGTGCTGGACAATCCAGACCCGCGCGTAGCCTGAGGTTTCTGACGATGAAAATCGGTGTAATCGGTGGCGGTCAATTGGGCCGCATGCTGGCTCTGGCGGGCACTCCGCTGGGGATGAACTTCGCTTTCCTGGATCCGGCTCCTGATGCCTGTGCCGCCTCGCTGGGTGAACACCTGCGTGCGGACTACAGCGACCCGGACCATTTGCGCCAGTTGGCTGACGAAGTCGACCTGGTGACGTTCGAGTTCGAAAGCGTTCCCGCTGAAACCGTGGCTTTCCTGTCGCAATTCGTCCCGGTATACCCGAGCGCCGAAGCGTTGCGCATTGCCCGCGATCGCTGGTTCGAAAAGAGCATGTTCAAGGATCTGGGCATTCCGACGCCGGCATTTGCCGACATCCAGTCCCAGGCTGATCTGGACGCAGCAGTGGCCACCATTGGCCTGCCTGCCGTGCTCAAGACCCGCACCCTGGGTTATGACGGCAAGGGCCAGAAAGTGCTGCGCACCCCTGCCGATGTCGTGGATACGTTTGCTGAACTGGGCAGTGTGGCGTGCCTGCTGGAAGGGTTTGTGCCGTTCACCGGCGAAGTGTCGCTGATTGCCGTACGCGGCCGTGATGGCGAAACGAAGTTCTACCCATTGGTACACAACACTCACGACAGCGGCATTCTCAAGCTGTCGGTTGCCAGTACCGATCACCCGTTGCAAGCCCTGGCTGAAGACTACTCCAGCCGTGTGCTCAAGCAGCTGGATTACGTTGGGGTGATGGCATTCGAATTCTTTGAAGTCGACGGTGGCCTCAAGGCCAACGAAATCGCCCCGCGTGTCCATAACTCCGGGCATTGGACCACCGAAGGTGCCGAGTGCAGCCAGTTCGAAAACCACTTGCGCGCCATCGCCGGCCTGCCGTTGGGTTCGACAGCCAAAGTGGGCGAAAGCGCCATGCTCAACTTCATCGGCAGCGTGCCGCCGGTTGAGAAGGTGATTGCGATTGCTGATTGCCATCTGCATCACTATGGCAAGGCGTTCAAGGTCGGCCGCAAAGTCGGTCACGCCAACCTGCGCTGCGCTGATATGGCGACGTTGCAAGCGCAAATCCTCAAGGTTGAAGCCCTGATCGACGAAGCGTAAATCGCTTTGTACGGAACCATTGGGTTGTCGCTGCTCTCTGATGGCGTGATGCCAAAGTGCTGACTAGGCTTTGGTTGTAACGCCATTTAATTTTGAGGGAGCGTCCATGGGCATCATCGGAACCATTTTTATCGGCTTGATCGTTGGCCTGCTGGCTCGTTTCCTGAAACCGGGTGACGACAGCATGGGCTGGATCATGACCATCCTGCTGGGTATCGGCGGCTCGCTGGCGGCTACCTATGGTGGTCAGGCGATTGGTATCTACAAGGCAGGCGAGGGTGCCGGCTTTATAGGTGCCGTGGTGGGTGCCGTGATCTTGCTGGTGATCTACGGCCTAGTGTCGAAAAAGTCCTGATTAAACGCTTTGGCTCTCTCTGCGCCAGCCGCAGAGAGGGTTAAACTGCGCGCGTTCAATCCTTCTTTTATCGAGCCTTGCATGCGCCGTCTTCTACTGACTTTTCTTTTGCTGGGTTCAGGCCTGGCACATGCGGCAGAGTTGCCCGAAACCGACTGGCTTGAACTGATGCCCAAGTCGGATCAAATAGCCCTTGAGCAAATGCCCGAAATTGACCATGACTCGCCCGAGGCCAATAGTACGTTTACCGACAAGGGTGGTTTGAAGCAGAGCAAGGGCCTGCCCGCGGTGATGTACTCCAGCAAGACAGTGGCCAGCATGAACGGCAAAAATATCCGTTTGGGTGGCTACCCCGTGCCTCTGGAAACAGACGCCAAGGGTCGCAGCACGCTGTTTTTCCTGGTGCCGTACCCGGGCGCCTGCATTCATGTGCCGCCTCCGCCGCCCAATCAGTTGGTGTTGGTGCGCTATCCAAAAGGCTTGAAGCTGGATGACATCTACACGCCGTTGTGGGTGATGGGCTCGCTGAAGGTCGAGAAGGTCAGCAATGACCTGGCCGATGCGGCCTATGCGCTGGATGCGAGCAAGGTGCGGGTAGTGGTTGAGGAAGACTTGTAGGGATCAGACCAATTGTGGGAGCGAGCCTGCTCGCGAAAACACACTTCGCGAGCAGGCTCGCTCCCACAGGTTTTGGTTGTATCAGGTTTTCAGGCGCTCGCTGCCAATACTCACACTCAGCGTATGGCTGGCGCCCGGCTCCAGGGTGATGATGTCATCCATCACATTGGCGGTTTCGATGCACAGCATGCGCTGCCAGCCATCTGCGGCCATATCGCCGAGCGTGGCGGTCTTGTCGATCCAGGGATTCCAGATTACCGCCGAGCGCGAGCCGCGGCTGGTCAGCTCGAGCGTGCGCGACCAGTCCGGGTCGACGATGCTCAACTGCTGCGGGGTATCGAGGTAGATACGATCGGTTTCGCCGCTGAAGGTCAAATCGCCCGCTTGCGCAACACGTTTCCAGTCGTCGAGTGTGTCGATGTAGGTCAGGCCGTCGACTCCTTTGACCTCAACCTTGCGCACGTCGCTGACCGCAAAGTAGCTGTGCAGGGCCTGGCTGATGCTCACCGGGATGCTGCTGCGGTTATGGCTGGTGAGGCTGATATGCAGTTGGCTGTCGAGGCGGATGTTCAGGGTCAGCGCCACGTCGTGGGGCCAGCCGGGCAGGCCGCCTTCGATGTGGGGCAAGCCCAGCGCTATATGCAGCGCCTCACCGGCGTCATCGATCTCCAGCACTTCCCATTCGCGCGTACGTACCAGGCCGTGGGCCGTGGCGGGTTCATCGCTGTGGCGCATGGCCTGCACGCTTTGCGGGTTGAGTGCCAGGTTGCCAAACCAGGGCCAGCACACCGGCACGCCCGTGCGGATGCCATGGCCTTGCTTGAATTGGGCTTTTTCGTTGAGCCAGATGATCGGCGGCTCATCACCTACCTGATAACTGAGAACCTGCGCGCCCTGTTTGGCGACCAGCAGTTGGGCCTGGCCATGCTGGAAGTGCCAGCACTCCAGTTCATCCAGGGTGACTGACTCAATGTGGTGCATGGCAGGTTCTCTATTTATAGGTTTAACGACGTGGCGGAACGGAGCGGGTGCGGCCGCTGCCATCGATGGCGACAAAGACAAAGACCGCTTCGGTCACTTTACGCCATTCGCTGGACAACGGGTCGTCACTCCACACTTCAACCATCATCTGGATCGAGCTGCGGCCGATCTCAAGTGCCTGGGTGTAGAACGACAATTGTGCGCCCACGGCCACGGGTACCAGAAATGCCATACGATCAATAGCGACAGTGGCTACACGGCCACCGGCAACCTTGCTGGCCATTGCGGTACCGGCCAGGTCCATTTGAGAGACCAGCCAGCCGCCAAAAATATCGCCGAAACCATTGGTCTCGCGCGGCAGGGCGGTGATTTGCAAGGCCAGATCGCCTTGCGGAATTGGATCTTCTTGTTCGAGCTCTAGCATGCCTAAGGGCCTCTGACCCGTGATTCATCATAAGTACTGCGGGTGAAAAAGCGTCTTTAGAAAAACGATTCAGCCCGAACATACTACGTTCGTCACGTTCTTCATAAGCCGCACCAAGGGGAAACTCTGCGAAATCGGCTGAA
The DNA here is from genome assembly GCF_012985715.1 of Pseudomonas sp. WS 5051. Lineage (NCBI taxonomy): Bacteria > Pseudomonadati > Pseudomonadota > Gammaproteobacteria > Pseudomonadales > Pseudomonadaceae > Pseudomonas > Pseudomonas sp. WS 5051. The sequence goes on along the minus strand of NZ_JAAQWV010000012.1, from coordinate 31,508 downwards.
GTGGCCAGCGGACGTTTTCGCACAGCAACCTCAGAAGTTACCAAGTGTTTCTTACAGCATGAGTATATCGGGGGACAGCCTGGCCGACGACCTCCTGATTCTGCTTTTTGGATGCGCTGCACGTCTAGCTCTGTGCTTTTGTAAACAATTTGTTATCTTTCAAAACCTGCCCAGCCCCTGCCGGCGAAGTTGCAGCTTTTTGCCGTGCCTAATAAGAGAAGCAATACCCCATGATCACAGAGCCTTCCAGTGCTGCACCGCCTTCGCGGCCGTTAACCCGTAATGACTATAAAACCTTGTCGCTGTCTGCCTTGGGTGGTGCGCTGGAGTTTTACGATTTCATTATTTTTGTATTTTTTGCCACCGTGGTCGGGAAACTGTTCTTTCCGGCGGACATGCCCGAGTGGCTACGTCTGATGCAAACCTTCGGTATTTTCGCTGCGGGTTATCTGGCGCGTCCTTTGGGCGGCATTGTCATGGCGCACTTTGGTGATTTGCTGGGGCGCAAAAAGATGTTCACGTTGAGCATCTTCATGATGGCTGTACCGACTTTGATCATGGGCTTGCTGCCGACCTATGCGCAGATTGGCATGTGGGCACCGATTCTGTTGCTGCTGATGCGCGTGATCCAGGGCGCGGCCATTGGTGGTGAAGTGCCCGGGGCCTGGGTGTTCGTGGCCGAGCATGTGCCGCCACGGCATGTGGGCTACGCCTGCGGCACCCTGACCTGCGGGTTGACCGCGGGCATCTTGCTGGGTTCCCTGATGGCCACGGCGATCAATACGATCTATACGCCGGCTGAAGTGTCTGACTTTGCCTGGCGGATTCCATTCCTGATGGGCGGCGTGTTCGGCCTGTTCTCGGTGTACCTGCGTCGCTGGTTGCACGAGACACCGGTATTTGCCGAGTTGCAGCTGCGCAAGGCGCTGGCTGCGGAAGTCCCGCTCAAGACCGTGCTGCGCGACCATCGCGGGGCGATTGTGGTCTCGATGCTGCTGACCTGGTTACTGTCTGCCGGGATCATCGTGGTCATTCTGATGACGCCCACGGTGCTGCAAACCATTTATGGTTTTTCAGCGACCACCTCGTTGCAAGCCAATAGCCTGGCGATCGTCTTTTTGAGTTTGGGTTGCATCGCTTCGGGCGCCCTGGCTGACCGCTTTGGTGCGGGCAAGGTGTTTGTGGTGGGTTGCGCCGGGTTGCTGATCACGTCGTGGACCTTCTATCACAGCCTGCTGCAGCATCCGGACTGGCTGTTCCCGCTGTATTCCCTGAGCGGTCTGTTTGTCGGCACCATCGGTGCCGTCCCTTATGTGATGGTTAAAGCTTTTCCGCCAGTGGTGCGTTTCAGTGGCCTGTCGTTTTCCTACAACCTGGCCTACGCCATCTTTGGCGGTCTGACCCCAATGGCCGTGACCCTGTTGCTCAAGGAAAGCCCGATGGGGCCGGCGTATTACGTGGCCATTATCTGCACGATGGGCCTGGTGGTCGGTGCTTATTTGTGGAAAAAGGGCCGCTGAGACATCGCTCAGTGGCCATGACACTTCGCTAGCCTCTCCCCGAAGGCCATCATTTGTAACGAATGATGGCCTTTCATCTAATTGTCACAATCGGTTCATAGAGTAGTCACATGGCCTGCAGATACTGGCCCCCGATTCATCTAACCCCGTTTGCTAGGAGTAAGGCATGAAACTGAAGCGTGTGATGGCGGCCCTGACTTTTGTCGCCGCAGGCGTTGCAACTGCCAATGCGGTTGCCGCTGGTGTTGACCCGGCTATTCAGCCCTACGTGAAGACCACTGGTGTGTCGGGCAACCTGTCCAGCGTTGGTTCCGACACCCTGGCGAACTTGATGACCTTGTGGGCTGAGGCGTACAAAAAAGAATACCCGAACGTAAACATCCAGATTCAAGCTGCCGGTTCTTCGACCGCGCCGCCTGCGATTACTGAAGGCACCGCTAACCTGGGCCCGATGAGCCGCAAAATGAAAGACAACGAACTGGCTGCCTTCGAGCAGAAGTACGGCTACAAGCCTACCGCCATCCCGGTGGCAGTGGATGCCCTGGCCGTGTTCGTGCACAAGGACAACCCGATCAAGCACCTGACCATGGAACAGGTTGATGCGATCTTCTCTTCGACCCGCCTGTGCGGCGCCAAAGCCGACGTTAAAACCTGGGGCGACCTGGGTGTGACCGGCGACCTGGCCAACAAGCCGGTTCAACTGTTCGGTCGTAACTCGGTATCCGGCACTTACGGCTACTTCAAGGAAGAAGCCCTGTGCAAAGGCGACTACAAGCCTAACGTGAACGAACAGCCGGGCTCGGCTTCGGTTGTGCAGTCGATCAGCAGCTCGCTGAACGGCGTCGGTTACTCGGGCATCGGTTACAAAACCGCCAGCGTGAAGACCGTGCCTTTGGCTAAAAAAGGCAGCACCGAGTTTGTCGAAGATACCGAAGAAAACGCACTGAACGGCAAATACCCGCTGTCGCGTTTCCTCTACGTGTACGTGAACAAGGCGCCGAACAAGCCGCTGAACCCGCTGGAAGCCGAGTTCATCAAGCTGGTCCTGTCCAAGCAAGGTCAGGAAGTGGTCGTGAAGGATGGCTATATCCCTCTGCCAGCCAAAGTCGCTGCCAAAGCATTGGCTGACCTGGGCCTGAAAGAAGGCGCATAAGCAGACGCCATGTGGGAGCGGGCTTGCTCGCGATGCAGGCAACTTGGTACATCAGACCTATTGAGTTGACGCCATCGCGAGCGAGCCCGCTCCTGCAGGTTTGCCTCGCAACCGCTTCACCAAATTTTCCATTCCGCTGCCAGCACCGTTGGGCGGCGGATTTTTTGCGTCACTGCTTTGTCATCTTTCTGTCATACAGGACCGCTAGGGTGTGCGCATGAATGATCTGGCCAATTCCCCAATGACTACGACATCCGCTCCCAAGCGCATTGATTTCAATACGCCTGAACTGCAACGCAAGCGCCGTATCCGCGCGTTTAAAGATCACCTGACCCGCTGGTATGTATTTATCGGCGGTCTTGCCGTGCTTGGCGCAATCACTCTGATCTTCTTCTTCCTGGGCTATGTGGTTTATCCACTGTTCCAGGGTGCCGACCTGAACGCCAAACAGGCGATTACGCCGGTGTGGATGCAGGACGCCGGCAAGCCGCTGATGATCTCCATCGAAGAGCAGAATCAGGTCGGTATGCGGGTGTCCGACAAGGGCATGGTGTTGTTCTTCAATGCGAAGAACGGCGAAGAGCTGTCGCGGGTCAACCTGCCGTTGCCGGCCGGCACTCAAGTGACTTCTCTGGGTGAAGACCAGCCGGGTAATCCGATGGCGGTGCTGGGCCTGTCCAACGGTCAGGCGCTGGTGTTCCGTCACAGCTATAAAGTCAGCTACCCGGATGGCAAGAAGACCATCACCCCGGCAATCGAATACCCGTATGGCGAAACGCCAATCGTCCTCGACCCGCAGGGTGGTGCACTGGATCACGTCAACCTCAGCGTCAACGATTCAACGCTGGTGCTGGCCGGTTCCTCGGGCGCGCAACTGAACGTGCTGTCACTGGCCCGCGAAGAAAACATGATGACCGACGAGGTCACCAACACCGAGACCCGTATCGACCTGCCGCAGATGACCGCGAAGGTCAAAGCGCTGTATATCGACCCGCGTCAGCAGTGGTTGTATGTGATCAATGATCGCGCCCAGGCCGATGTCTTCAGCCTGCGCGACAAAAGCCTCAACGGTCGCTACAAGCTGGTGGATGACGCAACCACCGAGATCACCGCCAGCACACAACTGGTGGGCGGTATTTCGCTGATTTTTGGTGATTCCAAGGGTGGCCTGAGCCAGTGGTTCATGGCTCGCGACCCGGATGGCGAGCAGCGCTTCAAGCATATCCGCAGCTTCCAGATGGGCACGTCGCCGATTGTTGAAATCACTGCCGAGCAACGCCGCAAGGGCTTCCTGGCTCTGGACGCGGCCGGCGAGATCGGTGTGTTCCACAGCACCGCGCATCGCACCCTGCTGGTCGAGAAAGTGGCAGAAGGTCCGGGCGTCATGGCGTTGTCGCCGCGTGCCAACCGCATCATCGTGGAAGAGGGCGGCAAGCTGCTGCCACTGACCCTGAAGAACCCGCACCCGGAAGTGTCCTGGAGCGCGCTGTGGAGCAAGGTCTGGTACGAGAACTACGACGAGCCTAAATACGTCTGGCAATCGACAGCCGCCAACACTGACTTCGAACCGAAAATGAGCCTGGCGCCATTGACCTTCGGTACCTTGAAAGCAGCGTTCTACGCGATGTTGCTGGCGGCACCTCTGGCCGTTGCCGCAGCCATCTACACCGCTTACTTCATGGCTCCAAGCCTGCGCCGCAAGGTCAAGCCGGTGATCGAGCTGATGGAGGCGATGCCGACGGTAATCCTCGGTTTCTTCGCCGGTCTGTTCCTGGCGCCGTATGTGGAAGGCCACTTGCCGGGGATTTTCAGCCTGCTGGTGCTGATGCCGATCGGCATTCTGGTGGCGGGCTTCACCTGGAGCCGCCTGCCCGAGTCGATCCGCCTGCGTGTGCCTGACGGTTGGGAAAGCCTGATCCTGATCCCGGTGATTCTGTTTGTATGCGGCCTGTCGCTGTATATGAGCCCGTTCATGGAAGCCTGGTTCTTCGGTGGCGATATGCGCCTGTGGATCTCCCACGACCTGGGCATTACTTACGACCAGCGCAATGCTCTGGTTGTGGGTCTGGCAATGGGCTTCGCGGTGATCCCCAACATCTACTCGATTGCTGAAGATGCCGTGTTCAGTGTGCCTCGCGGTCTGACCCTGGGTTCGCTGGCGCTGGGTGCCACACCGTGGCAAACCATGACCCGCGTGGTCATCCTGACGGCCAGCCCGGGGATCTTCTCGGCACTGATGATCGGTATGGGCCGTGCGGTCGGCGAGACGATGATTGTGTTGATGGCCACCGGTAACACCCCGGTCATGGAAATGAACCTGTTCGAAGGCCTGCGTACCCTGGCGGCGAACGTGGCGGTGGAAATGCCGGAGTCGGAAGTGGGCGGTAGCCATTACCGCGTGCTGTTCCTCTCGGCGCTGGTGCTGCTGTTGTTCACCTTCATCATGAACACTCTTGCCGAACTGATTCGTCAGCGTCTGCGCAAGAAATATTCGTCGCTTTAAGGAAGGTAGAAGTCTGTGAAACAGAACTCCCTCAAAGGCTGGTTCAAGAGCGGCGCTCCAGGCGTCTGGATCAGCGGTGGCGCAGTGTCCATCGCCGTCATCATGACCATCGGCCTGCTCTCGGTGATTGCCGTGCGTGGCTTGGGCCACTTCTGGCCGGCCGACCTGATCCACGCTGAATACAACGTGCCGGGTGATGCCAATCACCTGGTGATCGGCGAAGTGGTGCAAAAGGAAGAAGTGCCCCGCGAGCGCCTGAAAAGTGCGGGCCTGCCGGTGCCTGAACAAGGCCCGGAGTTCATGACCCGGGAGCTGATCAAGGTCGGCAACCGTGACCTGAACGGTAATGATTTTACCTGGGTGGTCGGCGAGTGGTTGACGAACCAGAGCACGCCGCCCGAGTTGATGGCCATTGAGCGTCGCGAGTGGGGCAACTTCTACGGCTACCTGGTTAACGTCAAGGAAAACGGCAAGGTGGTGGCAGAAGGTGCCGCGGCCTGGCCGGAGCTGCAAGCCCGGGTCAAGCGTGTCAATGACCTGGCCGCGCAACTGAGCCAGCTTGAGAAGAAAGACATCGGCGCGATCAACTACGGTCTGGAGCGTATCCGCCTGCACGGTCGCAAGCTGGAGCTGGAAGGCAAGCTGACCCCGCAAGCACAGGCTGACATGGAAACCGAGCGCGCCGAGCTGAATGCCCGCTACAAGGCCATCGAGGACCGCCTGGGCGAGTTGCATGCACAGTTTAACCGTGACAGCCTCACGGCCCGGGATGCCAACGGCAAAGAGCTGGAAATCGGCATCGGCAAGGTGGTCAAGGTGTACCAGCCGAACGCGATGAACAGCTGGCAGAAACTGGCGATGTATTTCAGCAATATCTGGGAATTCCTGAGCCAGGATCCACGTGAAGCCAATACCGAGGGCGGGATCTTCCCGGCTATTTTCGGCACGGTAATGATGACCCTGATCATGGCGGTGATCGTGACGCCGTTTGGCGTACTGGCGGCGGTTTACCTGCGTGAATATGCCAAGCAAAACACCCTGACCCGGATCATCCGTATCGCGGTGAACAACCTGGCAGGCGTACCGGCCATCGTTTACGGCGTATTCGGCCTGGGCTTCTTTGTGTATGTGCTGGGCGGCTCGGTTGACCGCCTGTTCTTCGCAGAAGCATTGCCTGCGCCGACCTTTGGTACACCTGGCCTGATGTGGGCTTCGCTGACCCTGGCGCTGCTGGCCGTGCCGGTAGTGATCGTGGCCACCGAAGAAGGGCTGGCGCGGATTCCGCGTACAGTGCGCGAAGGCTCGCTGGCGCTGGGTGCAACCAAATCGGAAACCCTGTGGAAAATCGTGCTGCCGATGGCCAGCCCGGCCATGATGACCGGCATGATCCTCGCCGTGGCCCGTGCCGCCGGTGAAGTGGCACCGCTGATGCTGGTGGGCGTGGTCAAACTGGCGCCGTCGCTGCCGCTGGACGGCAACTACCCGTACCTGCACCTTGACCAGAAGATCATGCACCTGGGCTTCCATATTTATGACGTCGGCTTCCAGAGCCCGAACGTCGAAGCCGCCCGACCGCTGGTATACGCCACGGCGCTGCTGCTGGTGCTGGTGATCGCGACCCTGAACCTGTCCGCCGTGTGGATTCGTAACCACCTGCGCGAGAAGTACAAGGCGCTGGATAGCTGATAGACACATGACCTGTGGGAGCGGGCTTGCCCGCGATGGTATCGGTAAGGTTTCAGCGTGAAACCGAGGTGCCTGAATCGCGAGCAAACCCGCTCTCCAGAAGAAACCCGGTTACTGAAAAACCGAAACGAATTTTTAGCGTATGGAGCAACCCATGCAGCATGAATCCTCAACCCACGGCATCAACATGTCCGCCTTGGGTCGCACCAAACAAAGCTTGAACCTGGCAAACGAAGAAGTCGCTATTGAAGTCCCGGGCCTGAATCTTTACTACGGTGAAAAACAGGCTCTATACGACGTCAGCCTGAATATCCCGAAACAACGGGTCACGGCGTTTATCGGTCCGTCCGGCTGTGGCAAGTCGACGCTGCTGCGTACCTTCAATCGCATGAACGACCTGGTGGACGGTTGCCGCGTAGAAGGCGAGATCAACCTGTACGGCAACAACATCTACCGCAAGGGCGAGGATGTAGCCGAACTGCGTCGCCGCGTCGGCATGGTATTCCAGAAGCCCAATCCGTTCCCCAAAACCATTTACGAGAACGTGGTTTACGGCCTGCGCATCCAGGGCATCAATAAAAAGCGTGTGCTCGATGAAGCCGTCGAATGGGCCCTCAAGGGCGCGGCGTTGTGGGACGAAGTCAAAGACCGCCTGCACGACTCGGCACTGGGTTTGTCCGGTGGCCAACAACAGCGTCTGGTGATTGCCCGTACCATCGCGGTAGAGCCCGAAGTGTTGCTGCTCGATGAGCCATGCTCGGCACTCGACCCGATCTCGACGTTGAAAGTCGAAGAACTGATCTACGAGCTCAAGTCCAAGTTCACCATCGTGATCGTAACCCACAACATGCAACAGGCAGCCCGTGTCTCGGATTACACGGCGTTCATGTACATGGGCAAGATGGTTGAATATGGTGACACTGACACGCTGTTCACCAACCCGGCCAAAAAGCAGACCGAAGACTACATTACCGGGCGCTATGGCTAGTTTGAGCGGCATTGCCCGTTCTATGTCACGATAATTCGGCTGGCCGCTAACCGCGTGCAGCTCACAGCTTTTGCGGAGCAGAACCATGATTTCAAAGGATGGCCTCACCCATCACATTTCCGCGCAGTTCAACGCGGAACTCGAAGACGTGCGCAGCCACCTGCTGGCGATGGGCGGCCTGGTCGAGAAGCAGGTCAACGATGCGGTGACCGCACTGATCGAGGCCGACTCGGGCCTGGCGCAACAGGTGCGTGAGATCGATGAACAGATCAACCAGATGGAGCGCAATATCGACGAGGAGTGCCTGCGTATTCTGGCCCGTCGTCAGCCTGCGGCGTCTGACTTGCGATTGATCATCAGCATTTCCAAGTCGGTGATCGACCTGGAACGCATTGGTGACGAAGCGACCAAGATCGCCCGTCGGGCCATTCAGTTGTGCGAAGAAGGTGAGGCGCCGCGCGGATACGTTGAAGTGCGCCATATCGGTGACCAGGTGCGCAATATGGTGCGTGATGCACTGGATGCGTTTGCCCGCTTTGACGCCGATCTTGCCCTGTCTGTGGCGCAGTACGACAAAATCATCGACCGTGAGTACAAGACCGCGCTGCGTGAGCTGGCCACTTACATGATGGAAGATCCGCGTTCGATCACGCGTGTGTTGAGCATCATCTGGGTGCTGCGCTCACTGGAACGTATCGGCGACCACGCCCGCAATATCTCGGAGCTGGTGATTTATCTGGTACGCGGTACAGACGTGCGGCACATGGGTCTCAAGCGCATGCGCGAAGAAGTTCAGGGCACGGGTGCCGATAACGCTAATGTTGCGTCGTCGCCTGACGATAAATAAGGCAGCCCGATCTAAAAAACGCCCGGCTCAATGCCGGGCGTTTTGGTTTTCGGGCGTTCATATCCAAGGAGCAGTCGATGAGCAAGGTTAGTGTGCTGGTGGTAGATGACGCGTCGTTTATTCGTGATCTGGTTAAAAATTGCCTGCGTAACTACTTCCCGGGCATCAGGATCGAAGACGCGGTCAACGGCCGCAAAGCCCAGGCCTTGCTGTCCCGTGAAGCCTTCGATCTGGTGCTGTGCGACTGGGAAATGCCGGAGATGTCCGGCCTTGAGCTGTTGACCTGGTGCCGCGAGCAAGACCGTCTGAAAACGCTGCCTTTTATCATGGTCACCAGCCGTGGTGACAAAGAGAACGTGATCCAGGCCATTCAGGCCGGAGTTTCGGATTTCGTCAGCAAACCCTTCACCAATGAGCAGTTACTGTCGAAGGTGAAGAAGGCGTTCACCAAGGCGGGATTGCTGAGCGCCGTGATGGCCAGCATCCCGACGCGGGTTAATTCGGCCTTTGGCAATGATTCGCTGAATGCATTGACCGGTGGCAAGGCGCAGGTCGTGACCCCAACGACGGTGACATCTGCCCCGGTTGCTCCGGCACCACGGCCGGCACCTGTCGCGGCACCGGCGCTGACCAGCCGTGGTCAGGGGCAACTGCGTTTGCCCAGCGGTACCCAAACCTGCGTGATCAAGGCGTTGAGCCTCAAGGAGGCGCTGCTGGTGGTGCGTCGTGGCGAAGTGCTGCCTCAGGTACTGGACAGTGCCGTACTCGACCTTGAGCAGGGCGAGAACGCCGAGGTGGCGCGTTTGAACGGTTATCTGCATGCCATCGTGGCATTCGAGCCAAAACCGGACAGTGCGTGGTTGCAACTGACCTTTCGCTTTGTCGATCAGGACGCCGACAAAATGAACTATCTCTCGCGGCTGATCGCCCACGGCACGGCGCAGAAGCATTTTGTGCCGGGTGCGTGATGACAGGAGCCTGTGTAGCCGCTGCCTGGTTTCTTCAGCAGCGGCTACAGGGCGAATGCAACCCGCCAGCTATCGATCCAGAAATGCCAGCTGATAGGTCTCGCGATCAATCATCACCAGCTGCACATTGTTGATTCGGGTGTTGGCCGGCTTGCCGTTGACGGCCACTGATGTTTCGATCCGGTAGATACCCTGCGGCGCACGCTCATCGAGGGTGATGGTGAAGGTGTTCTCGTAACCGCCACTGCCGCCTTTGGTGTTCGCGATCTTGCTGCCTTCTTTCAACGGCTTGGCCTCGTTGGGCGCAAACAGGCGGATCTCTTCCTTGATTTCGCTGATCGGCTGGGTCGCGCCGTTGATCGCAACAATATTGGAAACCACGGTAATCGGTTGACCCCGTTTGATGGTCATACCGGGCTGGATACTGGTGTCGTAGCTAACCAGTTCTGGCTGGGCCGGTTGTTTCTTGCCCGAGGTTTTATATTGTTGTTCAACTTCTTGAGCGGTTTTGGTCTGTACCGACTTGGCATTGATCGCGAAACAGGCGGCCATGCCGGCAACCCCGCCAATCAATACGCCTGCGCCTTTATCGTTGGCACCGCTCACAGCAGCACCCGCTGCCGCACCTGCTGCAATTGCCAGCCCGCACTTCATCCAGTCGCTGCCACTCCAGTTGGTCGGGTTGATGCTGGCAGAGTCGATATTGGCGCAGCCTTGCAGACCCAGTAGCGAAGCCAGGCCCAAGGCCAGCAAGCGTTTATCCAAAGAGTTGGAGGGCAATTTCATCAGTAACTTCCAAGTAAGAGAGGGGAAAACTCATACACCCTGATTATTCGATCCGGGTTCGATTCAGTGCTTCTTTGAGTTGTTGTTCAGCCTGGCGGATGATGTTGCGCGCCCGACTATTGTTTGGGTCCATACCTAGCACGACCCTGGCCACGGCAATTGCAGACTGGTACTCCCCGGCATTGAGCGCGTTTTGCGCTTGTTGCAGGGAGGCATTAACAGCTTTGGCAGCCTGTTGCTGCTGTTGGTCACGCACCTGGCGATCGGCCGCTTCCTGGCGCTGGCGCTCAAGAGCTTGCTGTTCGCGCAAGGCATCGGCTTGTCGCGCCGCCTCGGCGGCCTGGGCTTTGAGCAGCTGCTGTTTTTGCGCCGCATCCTGCAATTGTTGCTGGCGCGCCTGGGCGGCCTGCGCACGCTGCAGCAGACTCAAGGCGCGAGGGTCATTGCTGTCCTGTTGCAAGGCGAGCCCGGCATTGTCCAGCGCGCAAGCAAAGTCCCTGGTGTCAAAACAGCTCTGACCGGTTTGCAAAAAGCCATCGAGCTTTTGCTGGCTTTGCCCGGCCATCATCTTGATTGCAACGTAGCCGCCCACCACCACTGCCAGAGTTACAACTGCCATTATCAGGGCCGGTTTTCTGTTGGTGGGCGCTGGTGTTGCGGCAGGCGGCGCAGGTGGGGGAGCCGCCGGACCTGGTACAGGTGTTGGCGCTGCAGCAGGTATGTCCCGGGCTGGTGGAGCACTGGCAGGTGTGACGGTTGCTTTGGGTGCAGGGGTGGCTGGCCGAGCCTTGGGTTCAGCTGCAGGTACCGGGGTAACCGCTGCGGGCGCCTGCTGAAGCGGGGCGCCGCAGAACGGGCAGTATTTAACTGGGCCGCAGAGCCCCTGACCGCAGGCGCTGTTGGCGCATGAGGTCGGGAATGCAGAGGCTTTGGCTGACGATGCGGACATGGTCTTCTCGTGTGCGCTCAAGGTGCTGGCGGTGGAGCCGGGGCTGTCAGAGGAGGGCCGCCCACGGCTGGCGCAAACAGGTGCGCAAGCTCCATGATTTGCCCGGCCGTCTGCCAGGCAGGCATGCCTTCACGCCACAGCAGGCTGTCGCGGGTGATTTGCCCGGACTGCACATATTGCTGCAATTGCTGGGTGTTGTAAGGGCCGTAATTGGTCCCGCTGACACTCAGGTGGTAGCTGTGCTGTGGTGCGGCGAACGGTGGTGGTGGGGCCATGCCAGGGGCTGCAGGTGCAGTGCTTGCCTGGGTGGACAGATTTTCCAGCCAGCCGTCGGTGAAGAACTCTTTATTTACCGTGAGTTTTTCGCCGTGATCACCCTCAACTTCATCGTGATAGACGTCGGCTTTTGAGCCTTCGATCCGCTGCCCCCATTGCTCCATAAGGGTTTCAGCGCGGTCTTTGAGGTTTTTCGCATCAGTCGGTGCCTGACGGTCAAGGCGTTCCAGATACTCTTGCTTTAAGAGTTCTGCGATGTTGCATGGGAAGGCTTTGAAATTATATGAGCGTCCGCCTTCATCTTTCTTTTTCGGCTTATAGGCCGTGCTGCTCATGTCTTCGAAAATCGTCGCCAGCACCGCAACTTGGAAGGCGTTAAGGCCTTTGGCCTTGTCGTTGACCTGACGTTCGATGTCGGCACGGTGGATGCTATGGAACCGGCTTTGGCGAATAGAAAACTCATCGCCCACGGTGAAGTTGTCCTTGGCCAGCATGAACTCATACAGCCCGTTGTTCAGACGCTTGAGGACGCCCAAGCCAATGGCATGCAAGTAGAGTTTGAAATCCTCAGCGAACTCGCGGTACTGCTCTTGATTGAACTGGATCGGTTGTACGAATTGGCTAATGCGTTTATGGATATGCAGGGGGATGGAGGCGCTTTCTTTACGATAGCTGGCTAGGTACGTCGACAGCTGGGTGATAGCTGGGATCGGGAACCCGCTCAATTCGGTGTAGCACACCAGTTTGCCGGGCATGCCTGATTCAAAGAAATTGATTTGTCCTGCTGTGATACCCGCGCCTTGTGGCAAGCATTCCGCAATTTGAGCGCCAAACAAGCGGTTGAATTCAGTCGAGTTGTGTACGCCAATCAGGCAGGTATAGAGGTCTTTGTGGATATTGAAATCACCATTGAGGTTAAGCGGTACCCATGGCATGGCCCGCAGCAACAACATCCTGAACTTCTCTCGCTGTTCTTCGGGGGGTAGTGCCGCCAATGCGGTCATCAACGGATCCACATCCGCTTGATTTTTAGGTAACTGATGCACTGCTTTATTGCGCAGCGCCTGTAGCAGTTCCTCTTGACCTTCTTTGGTCTGCAACTTGCCAAACAAGGCTTTTGAGCCACCAAAGTCTTTGAAAGCGTCCTTGGCCCACTCGCGTACTTGCTGGCTGTCGACGGGATGACGGTCGTCACTTTGCACCAGTTTTAGCGGAATCAGCGTGGCGTGTTGAGTCTGAAGCCCGGCATTGATTTTGGCGATGTTTGAGTCGATGCGATGCAAAAGATGATCAACTGCGTTACGGCCGTCCTGCAGGCGTCCTACAAAACCGCTCCACACAGGGCGACCGTTGACGTCTACTGGTCCTTTGCGGCCCAACCATTCAGAGATATCACGCAGCAACTGAGCCGCTTCGCGCGCGGCAATCGAACGTACGTAGAACAACAGGCTTTCACGCAGGGTATCTTTGACCTGGCTGATCACAGTGTCGGCTTGTTTATCTTTACCGCTCAGTCGCGCCAATAGTCCTTTGCCAGTCGTTTCTTTCAGGCGCTCGAACTCGCGTGCCAGCTCAGATGATTCGAGCTTTTCCGACAGTTCTTTAAAGCGTCCGGCATTTTTCTCCAGCGCAGGGATGATGCCATTGTCGTTTTCAAGGCGGTCTTTGATCATTTCGACCAGTGCCAGGGTGTAATCCAGCCCTCCGCGCTCGTCATCATCCAGACGACGGAACAATTGCTCCGGCAAGCTATCTTCGCGTGTCCATTGTGCGAAACGTTTCAGTCGGTTTTCCTTGATCCGCACTTCATGGTTACGCTCGGCGCTGTCGATAGAGCTGCCTTTGGTGTCACGCTCAAGCTGCTGTTGAATCTCGCGGACCAGGGTCAGCCATTGATCCTTATCGGCGCCGCCATTTTGCAAGCGCTCGAACAGAGATTCGACTTTGTGCTCAATTTGCGCAATGACACTGTTGTCACCTTCTACCTGTAGCAGATCATCGGCGATCTGATAGTGAGTGAACTCGCCAGTGGCTTGGGTTAACTCCACACGGGACAGAAATTCTGGCAGGTCGGTGAAGGTACGTGCCGTGATGGTGAGTTGTTCCTTCAGGAATTCGTCACGCTCTTTATCGGTTGGACGATTACTGATGACTTCGCTATTGGCGACGCCGAAAAACGCCTTAAGCATGTGCTGCACTTGCTGATTCAGACGTACGTTCTGGCGGGCGTCAATTTGTGTGTCGAGAACGGCCTGCCCGACCGAGGAGTAGATACGAGGAAACTGCAGTGTGTTGTTGTCGCCATAGTCGCGCGGCAGGCTGACATCAAAGTTCTCGGTCTTGAACAGGTTTTGGTTTACGGAAACTGATCGCTTTTTGTTGGCGAAGTCTTGTGAAGTGAAGTCGGTGAACAAGATGTCGGAAAGCATTTCATAGACGTCTTCCTGATTCTCGGTTCTTGCTTGTGCGACGTTGCTGTTGTCTAGGATGAAAACGTCATCGTAGGGGCGACTGTCGATAAACAGATTGTCGGAGGCGTCCCAATGTTTTAGCAGGGGATTGCCGCGCATGCAGGTTTCCATTTCCATCAATGCAGCGTAGCCGTTCGCTTGAACACGCTCGCTGTTGAAGGCTTGGAAACCGCCTGGCAGGACGAGGAACAAGTCGACCTTGCCAACAATGTTTTTTTCTTTAAGGATGGCCTTGGCCAGATAGCCCATGTCCAGGAATGCACCGGAGCCGGTACCCCCGGCGGCTGAGCCGGTAATAACGATCCGCAGTTTTCCCGGTTCGATTTCCAGACCAAGTTTTTTCAGCTTGTCTGCTTGAGTACCAATGTTATTGAGCAAACGCCCGACTTTGTCGCGCATTTTGTCGCGGATTTTTGGATATTTGTCGAAGAAATACAGGCGTGACAGTGCACGAATCTGCCCTGCCCCCTTGGAGGGGTCGATGCCTAAAGCTTTGATTTTATCTGGTGTCAGCGGGAACCATTCGGCCACTTCACGGTGGCGATTGAGCTCATCCATGGAGTGGGTGTATTTGCTCAGATGCAGAGGCTCAATGACTTTCTCTTCAGAGGTGAAGGCCACTTGCTCGGCCAGCACGTCGGTTTTTACTGACTTACCATCCTGGGTTACTTCACCTGAATCGAGGTCGAAATTGATGAACTGCACCAGCGGGAAATCCGAGATATGTTGGACTTGATTATTGCCTCCCCAGATCGCATTAAGGATGCGCCGGCGCAGGCGAATATTGACCTTCATACCGGTGCCGCCAAGAGCGATAAACAAAGTGGGGTATATTTTGTCGCAGACCGGAGGGGTTGCAGGGCCGGTCAGTTCTTCACTCTTGTCCATCTCAAACTCCATGAGCCCTTGGGGGCAACCGATGCTTTCGGTGTGTTAATCCAGTATTCAGGTCAGGCGGGCCAAAGACAGGTGTCTGCCAACGGCCGATGAGCTCAGCGTTTAGCCGAAAACGTCATCAGCCATGCCACCAGCGAGATGGCAGCTACGCCACCCAACGGTGCGATGTAGAGCGGCGCAAGGAACTGCCCCGAGTTGAGTACGGCGAGCACGGCCATGATGGCGATCATCAACAGGCCCAGAAACAGGAACCAGCCCGAAGCATTGGCCCGGCTTGGCGCTACACGCTCACGCACGCGCCAGTTGGCATAGGCGTTTTTGATTACGAAAAACACGATTGCCAGTACTACCAGCACCGCTACGCCAATCAGGGCATCGCGACTGTCGACTTTCTTCGCCCCAAGATCCAGGCCCAACGGTTGTGGAGCAGCCAGAGTGGTCGTGGTGGGCGACGGCGCAGGGGCTTCGCTTTCAATCGGTGCTGGCAATGTGCTGGTCTGTGCCATGTATAAAACTTCCTTGCTGTGCGTGTGGGGTTACTTGAGGCGTACGGCGATATTGGGTTCTATGTTTTCCAGGCGCGCGCCAAACAAACCGCGCTTGAGAGTCGCGACCTTGTTTTGCTGTGCGTCGTATACGCCCGCCTTGCTGAAGGGCTTGAGCGGATAAGACTGGGGCACACCTTCGACGATCACGGTCAGGGTCTTTTTGCCTGCAATCAGCAAGGCAGCCAGCAGGGCGCCAATCAAGAGCAGAACAAACAGCCCCAGCAGCATGAGCACCGGACCGAGCGGGTAGCTGATTTTCAGCACAACCGGCAGACGGGTCTCGGAAGTAGTGGCTTCACCGGAGGGGATAAATACGTCAGGCAGGGCGTCACCGGGGAACAGTTCATTCATGCGCGCAATGAACCCCTGGGAGATACGCAGTTGTTGCTCGCTGAGGTTGATGCTGATGCTGCCGGCGCGTTGGTAACCGCTGGAAAAGATCACATCGCTGGACCATTGCGATGGCAGGGGTGGCAGTTGCAGGCTGATCTTCAGCTCGTCGGAGCGGGCGCCGGGCTCGAGGTCTGTCAGGCGGTCCAGCGATATATTCGAGTTCAGGGCTTCGCCCGGCATGTCCAGGGTCATGCCTATTTTCGCGTCATGAATCTGGTAAGGGTTGAACTGGTTTTCGAATTTGCCCAGCAGCACTGCCGTTTTCGGCGAGCTGTCGACGTTGATATTGAGGATGACCGTTTGCTGGTCGGGGGCCAGTTCGGCACTCACATCCCGAGTGTCTTCAACACCGGTAGGAATAAAGCGCACGGCAGCCTGGGTCAACGGCTTTAACCGTACCCGGTCATCTTTAAGCAAGCTGGCGAGGGCAGGCTGATTGAGCACCTGCTCCAGTGCCACGCCGGCTTTTTGACCATAGGCCAGAGCGTAGATCATCAACCCGTTGGCTTCGTAGTTGGGGCCTTTGACCGGCATTTTCTGCGGGAAGGCGGCAATCCGGGTGATAGCTGCTTCGCTATGCAACAGGTCGTAGAATTCGCGGTTTTTGGCCTGGGTTTCGCTGCTGTTGTTCGGGCTGTTTTTATTGTTGGTGATGATCCAGACAATACCCTCGCGACCTTCCAGCCCGGTGGTGATTGAGGCCAGCAAAGCCTCTTTGAAGTCCGTGTCGGCATAGGCACCGCTGGCTTTGCGCTCCAGCTTCAAGCCATTGACGTAGTTGGGCAGTGCAGCGTGGTTGGCCGGGCCGCGATAGATCCACTCGGGCGAAGGGTGCTGACTGTCAGCCTGGTTGAACCCGCCAATGACGACTTCTGCGCTGCCGGCAGCAGTGCCCACCAGTTGGGTGACCATCGACTTGAACGGCGATGACGGATCGCTGTAGAACGGCTCCATCCAGCCTGAATTTTGTACCAGGAATACCTGGCGCAGAGGCTCTGCGCTGGCCACGCTGCTGGCAAGTACGAGGGAGAGCAACAGGCAGCGGCGCAGCCAGAAGGTCAAGCATTCCATCGGTAAAGCGCTCCGCATGAGTCGATATACAGCCACATTGCGTTATCAAAAAAGAACCACTGGGCATTCCAGGGTTCGCTGGCGCGAGCGCGGAATACAAATGACTGATCGCCGACTTGCTCGAAGCAGTAGTCGACATCCATAGGCTGGTGGTTATCGAAAAAGGCTTCCAGCGGGCTGGATTGTTTGGCTTTCATTGATAGCAGGCGTTTTTGCCCGCTGAATTCGATAAAGGGGTAAATCACGTCGCGGGTCGTCGGCGTGAAGTTCTCGTCGTACTCTTCCCAAGGGCGTTCGAGCCGCACGTTGTATTTAAAGCTCAAATGACCGGTGCTCAGGCGATACCCCTTGATGGGCATCGGCAGGTCGGTAGCACCCGGATCCAGTTGCAGGTAATGCTGACCGTCGGCATCGAAGATCAGCTGCCACAGGCCCCTGCCGTCCAGAAACGGTGGCCCTTGCTCGGGATGGGCGGTGGCGTTGTTGGGCCACGGATGCCATTGGGCCTTGAGTTCGCTGCCTTGGGTCAGGCTGAGGTAGCCGTGTTCACCGATCCACAACAGGCGGCGGGAGGCTGCGTCGAGAATCGGCGCCGAGAGCCGGGTCATGCGCTCATGGTCAGCGCCTTCAACCAGGCAACGGTCCCACCCGTAGAGGCTGGCAGGGTTGACGATGCAAACGTGGCCGCTCTTGAGCTGAGGCAAATAAGACTGGCCTTCCAGTGTGCCAGGGCCGGCCAGCGGGCTGCCGTCGTCGCGCAAGGTTTGGTAACGCAGTGTGAGTGGGTCGACACTGACTAACGTCGCTCCGCTATCGCTGGAGAGCAACAGGTGCTGCTGGTTTTCGTCCACGTGAAGGGCGACTGACCAGGCCCAGCTTTCCAGGCGAGAGCGACCGATGGGTTCGCTCTTTGGCAGTAACTCAAGCCACTTGCCCGAGCCTCTTTGCCACAGGAACAAGCTGCCTTCGCGGCTTAGTGCGTACAGGGCTTCGCGATGCCCGCCGAGGTTGGCGGCGAGGAAGTTGAGGCCGTTCTTGCGAGGCAACTCAATAATCAGCTTGCGACTGTTCAGGTCACCCTGGCGGGTATCGAGCAACTGGCTGTACAAGCGCGAGCTGATCTCCTCGGCCGAGGACAGTTTGCAGCGCTCATTGATCACGCGAGAGCCACTGCCATCGCCATAAGGCGGTAGCCAGCGGGTAGTTGTCTGGTAGGCGACCTTCGGCAGTTCTTTGCCTGTGCTGGGGCAAAACGCGAATGCAGCAGGCAGGTAGTTGCCGGGAGAGGTATCAGGCGCGGGTGTTGCCCCGACCAGATAATCCAGATCAACCAGCTCGGCCGGGGGCTTGGTACCAGCGACCTGGTGCAGAGAGAATGTACCGTCATCTGCTTGCAGCCACTCCTGGTCGCCTAGCGTCCAGACAGAGGTGCGGTCGTTTCTGGCTATCTCCATATAATCCTGCCGATACCTGTAAACGGTGCATGCCAGTCCCTGCCGGGGTTATGGCAAGCACTTCACAAATGAGAGGGTGTGACTCAAACGATGGTGTGGCCAACGGCATTGATCAGTGCCGAATAATGGCGCGGTGCCACTTTCCATCGCGGAATAGTGGCAGAATGATAGGGCTTGTCAACCGAACTTTAGTTCGGTCAGGGCAGCTGCAAACCGCCGGATGCCTTGTGGATTGTCCGTAGATGTTCGCCGATCAGTTTGACGTTGGCTTCGGTGGCTGCAATTTCGGCTGCACGGGCAGGTTCCAGCAGGCTGCGCACCTCCTTGTCCAGATCAGTGGTCAGACGCAGTAGCTGCTGCTGGCGCTGGCTGCTTTCTGATTCGAGCTTTTCCCACTCTCTGGTTTGCGGCAAGCCGTAGCCGTCGCTGCCGAGCAACTCTGCCGGGCGGCTGAGAAAACCGCTGCTGGCAAGAATTTCCTGCAGGGTCTTGTTGGCTTTGTCCATACCGCCATCCTTGAGCTGGCGTGCGCCCAGGTACTTTTGCTTGACCTCATCCTGTGCCAACAGCAGTTGCCGACGAAAGCTGGCTTGTTCCAGCAGCAACAATGCCGCACTGGCGCGCAGATCGGCTTGCTCAAGCCATGGGCGGCGTTCTGCTGCATCAAGGGCCAGCCAGTCTTCGACTGTGGTTTGCTTGATCGGCAAGCGGGTTTTGAGAACATCAAACATCGCCTGGTAGCGATCACGGTAGGAGTCGAAGCGATAGCCCAGGCGCAACGCCTCTTTGGGATCCTCCAGCACGCTGGTATCGGCCAGACCGCGAGCCTTGAGCACTTCGAGCAAACCATTGGGCACAATGCTGTCCAGGCCTTTGAGCCGGGCATTGTCGCTGCCGCTGCGCAGCAGTTTGAGGGTTTCAACCGCACAGTTATTGGAGATGAAGTAGTAGTCGCCGTCATAGCTCCAGTGCATCTCGGCGGCGTGTTCAACCACTTCTTCGATTTCAGGGCGGCTCAGTTTGAGCGGCACGGAAGCCAGGCTGCGCAGTTCGGTCTTGATGTATTCGTCAATTACCTGGGCCAGCGGCAAAACGAAAAGGCGCGATGGGTAAGCGCCTGTCAGGCCGTCCCAGCTTGAGAGCTGTACGTCATTGACGAATGCCCGGTAGGACAACACCAAGTGTTCTTGCAGGTCGAGTCGGCAGTCCGGCCCGCGTGGGCGGCCCGGGGCACAGATCACCAGGCGCAACATGCTATGGCCCCAGCGGCTGGCCCATTCCTGATTGGCCTCAGCCAGCAGGTAGTCGACGGCGTAGACCCGCTCGGGATCGACGGTACCCAGTGGCTGTTTGGCGAAATCGTTGCCGGCATTGAGGAAGGCAAAACCCTTCGGGCATTCGTCTCTGGCGGCAGGCGCCCAGCCGAAATGCTGCTGGTAGTAGCGATACAGTGCCGGGCGGCGGCAGGCGTAAGCCGGGTCGAGGAGGAAATACTCCATGTTGACTGCGACAAATTCCTTGGGGCTGCTGACTTCGTACAGGTCCGGGCTGCGCACCACCTGATGATTGTCTTGCTCGCGCTCGCCCCGGCGCCCCACGTATTGCTGCCAGCCGGCCAGATCAAGCAGACGCGGGTCATCGCTGAGGGTGAAGCGGCGTCCGGCTTGCCCGCGGCATTGGTCGGGCAGGCCAATCAGCCCCGTGTTGCTGTTTTGGCGGGTGCAGCGGCGTATCAGCGTGCGCTCGTCCGCGGGCCAGAGACGGGCACGGTCATATAGGTGTGTCAGCTCGTGCAAGACGGTAGCGAGCATCTCCCGGCGCACAGTGCCGTGGGGGCGGTTGGTCTGCAGGCGGGCAGCGGAACCATCGGTCAGCCCGGCCAGCAGCTTGCGATTAAGGTCCAGCTCGGAGGTCAGCGAAGCCTGGCCGTAAGCGTTGGCGGGCATGTCATCGGTCCACCCCACCAGGACTTGCCGGTCCAGTTGTTCGATAAAACGCGGTGGCAGTCTCTGCATGGCTTCATCAAGCAGGGCTTGGCTGGCCTGTTGCTCGGCCGGGCTCAGGCCCTCGGTCTTGAGTTGCAGATGCAGCGCGGCCTGGGCGCTGCTGGCAATCAGCAGCAGGCCACAGGCGGCGAGCCAGCGCGTTAACGGCCTCACAGTGCGAGTATGGCTTCGGCGAGGTCGTGATCGCTGGCGTTACGGGCTTCAGGCACGCGGTCGCGCAAGGTGCTGAAGGCTGCTTCCAGTTGTACACCGCGAATATCGCCTTGGCTGGCAACGAAAGTGGCGGCGTCGTCGTGGGCTTCGCGCACTACTTTAGAGTCACGGATGGAGGTAGTTGTATCGGACGTAAAATCGATGGTGCGGCCAAAAGCACGCACGATGATGTTACTGGTCTGCACGACGGTCTGTGCCTGTGCCACATCGGCAAGCAGCAAAAGGCCAAGAGTGGCGACAATCAAAGGGCTACGCATGAATTTTCTCCAGAAAAAGCGGGTATTTATTGGACGAGAATTGTCTGTGCCAGTTCAAGGTCGCTGGCACTCAATTTTGGCTGGTTCTGGCGCAGATAACGCAGGGCAGACTCCAGCTGTGCGCCTCGCGTCTGGCCATCACTGGCAATAAAGACGGCGGCATCATCCTGGGCGGCACGTATCAGTTTGTGATCAAAAGGCGCGGACGTCACTTTACTGGTGACATAACCACTGAGCACCACATTTTGCGTGGTCAGGTCGAAGGCGTTGGCTGATTGAGTCCAGCAGAGTGCAAGCAGAGCTAATAAGGAAAAACGCATGGGTCTCGAGGCTGTTTGAATGAGCGCCAAGGCTAGCGTAATGGCCGGGGCAGGGCCAGCGTGGGGGTGTTGTTGAAATTTTTTTCATGCCTGCACGGTATATGTGGGAGCGGGCTTGCTCGCGATTGTATCGGCGCGGTTTACCTGAGAAATCAGGGCGCCTGAATCGCGAGCAAGCCCGCTCTCACAGAGTACTGACCCCGATCAGATCGTCAGGATCGCCTGGGCCAGCTGTGCATCGGTGGCCTGCAGCTGTGGTGCTTGCTGGCGGATGGCATCGAAGGCGCTTTCCAGTTTCACGCCACGGATGGCGCCTTCGCTGGCCACAAAGCTGGCAGCGTCGTCACGGGCTGCGCGCACGATCTTGTTGTCACGAAACGAGCCGGTAGCATCCGATGTCAGGTCGGTGGTGGCTTTGAGCGTACCCACGATGCCATCGGTGGTGGCGATGAAGCTCGTGGCGTTGGCGCTTGCAGCAACAGCCAGCAGAACTGCGGCACTAAGTAGGCGAAGAGTGGGCATGGTAATACTCCTGAACATGAACTAATGAAAATAGACGGTTATGGGCCGAATAGTAGGCTCAGGGTTGCTTCAGGCAAAGGTTGTTTTGTCCGAAGCGCGTATCAGGGTGCTCTGAATCAGGTATCAGGCAAGCTGTACCTGTGGTATTTCAATTAATTTAAAACTGTACTTGTCACTTTGCAAGTGGGCAAAACTCGGCCCTAAAACGACAAAACCCGTCAGCGGTAATCCGCGACGGGCTTTGTTTTTTCAATTCAGGTTGCTGGCGGTGGACCGGTGGTCAGGGCCAGCGAGCGCTAATCAGCGCCAGAACGGCTTGCTCAGCTCTTCGTAACGCTGTGCTTCGCTAATCCCGGCATCAGCCAGAAGACGCGAGTCCAGGCGAGCCAGTTGAAGGCGGCTGGAGATGCGGCGCTGCCACAACATCAGGTTGGCAAGTACGCGCAAAGGCATGGAAGCCTGGGAGTTTACAGTGCTGCTTTCGCTGAACAGTTCGGAACTGAGTGTACGTTCCATGGTGACATCCTTCCGCTTGTGGCGGCATTGGCTAGTGGTTTAACTGATGCCAATGATCCTCCTCTTTGTCCAGGGTCTCTAGATACAGTTCGGCTGTATTGCGATGGGCCAGTTAACTGTTTATGCACGCTGTACGGGCACAAATAGACTCAACTGTACCTGTCCGCACCTAAGTGGTGCGAAATTGGCCCGAAGGTGAGTCAAAGGGAGTGTTACGGGTGGGAAATGACCAGTACAGCAGTACAGTTTTTGAAATATAAAGCATAAAAAAGCCGCTGACGTAACAGTATTTACGTCAGCGGCTGTCTAGCTCGCGGGTTACGGCAGCATTTTCCCGGTTTCTTCCAGGTTGATATGCCAGCTCAGGGCTTCGCGCAGGATGTGCGGGGTGTGGCCGCCAATCGCACAGGCCTTGGCGAAGTAGTCATTGAGAGCTTCACGGAAGTCCGGGTGCACACAGTTGTCGATAATGACCCGTGCGCGCTCACGCGGCGCCAGGCCACGCAGGTCGGCCAGACCCTGTTCGGTAACCAGGATGTCGACGTCATGTTCGGTGTGGTCAACGTGGCTGACCATTGGCACCACGCTGGAGATCGCACCCGCCTTGGCAATGGATTTGGTCACGAAGATCGCCAGGTGCGCGTTGCGGGCAAAGTCACCCGAACCGCCAATGCCGTTCATCATCCGCGTGCCGCACACGTGAGTGGAGTTGACGTTGCCGTAGATGTCGAACTCCAGGGCGGTGTTGATGCCTATGATACCCAGGCGACGAACCACTTCAGGGTGGTTGGAAATCTCCTGCGGGCGCAGGACCAGTTTGTCCTTGTAGCGCTCCAGATTGCCAAATACGTCCGAGTTGCGACGCTCCGACAGGGTGATGGAGCTGCCCGAAGCGAAGCTCATCTTGCCCGCGTCGATCAGGTCGAAGGTCGAATCCTGCAGTACTTCGGAGTACATGGTCAGGTCTTCGAACGGCGAGTCGATCAGGCCGCACATCACCGCGTTGGCGATGTTGCCGATACCGGCTTGCAGCGGGCCGAGCTTGTTGGTCATGCGCCCGGCTTCAACTTCGGCTTTAAGGAAGTTGATCAGATGAAAGGCGATACCGTCGGTTTCGCTGTCCGGCTCGGACACGGTGGATGGCGAGTCCGGCTTGTTGGTGATCACGATGGCGACGATTTTTTCCGCCGGGATCGGGATTGCGGTGCTGCCGATACGATCGTCGACCTTCACCAGCGGGATCGGTGTACGCGTCGGACGGTAGGTCGGAATATAGATGTCGTGCAGACCTTCCAGGTTCGGGTTATGCGCCAGGTTGATCTCGACGATCACTTGCTTGGCGAAAATCGCGAAGCTGGCGGAGTTGCCCACGGATGTGGTCGGAACAATATGACCTTGTTCGGTAATGGCCACTGCTTCAATAACTGCAATGTCCGGCAGCTTGAGCTGATTGTTGCGCAACTGCTCAACGGTTTCGGACAAATGCTGGTCGATAAACATCACTTCACCGGCGTTGATCGCCTTGCGCAGAGTGCTGTCTACCTGGAACGGCATGCGACGGGCCAATACGCCGGCTTCCGTCAGTTGCTTGTCGAGGTCGTTGCCCAGGCTGGCGCCGGTCATCAGGGTGATTTTCAGCGGCGACTTCTTGGCCCGCTCGGCCAGGGCCTGGGGGACGGCTTTGGCTTCGCCGGCACGGGTAAAACCGCTCATGCCGACAGTCATGCCGTCTTGGATAAGGGCGGCGGCTTCTTCGGCGCTCATGACCTTATCGTGCAGGGAGTTCAGGCGAATACGTTCACGGTACATGGATTGTTATCTCGGGCAACGGAAGCAAGAGGCGCAGTCTATTCATTTTCAGAGCCTTGCGTCCCGCTACCATGGTCGAATGCCAGCGGCCGATTTAGAGCCTTTGGTCGGGTTCCTTGGAAAAAGAAAAACCCCGGCCAATAGAGCGCCGGGGTTCTCGATGTTGCGTTGGTGCGCGATGTTACTCGACAGCTTTAACCATATCTTCAATAACTTTCTTGGCGTCACCGAAGACCATCATGGTTTTATCCAGGTAAAACAACTCGTTATCCAGACCGGCATAGCCGCTGGCCATTGAGCGCTTGTTCACGATGACAGTCTTGGCTTTATAGGCTTCGAGGATCGGCATGCCGGCAATCGGCGATTTTGGATCGTTCTTGGCCGCCGGGTTGACCACGTCGTTGGCGCCCAGTACGAGCACCACGTCGGCCTGGCCGAACTCGGAGTTGATATCTTCCATCTCGAACACCTGGTCGTAAGGCACTTCGGCCTCGGCCAGCAGTACGTTCATATGGCCTGGCATGCGGCCCGCAACCGGGTGAATCGCGTACTTCACGGTCACGCCGCGGTGAGTCAGCTTTTCCGTCAGCTCTTTAAGTGCGTGTTGTGCCCGTGCCACGGCCAGGCCGTAACCCGGGACGATGATTACGGTGTCGGCGTTGGTCAACAGGAAGGTGGCGTCGTCCGCCGAGCCGGATTTCACCGGACGGGCCTCTTGCGCACCGGCCGGGCCACCGACGTCGGTTGCACCGCCAAAGCCGCCGAGGATCACGTTGAAGAACGAACGGTTCATCGCCTTGCACATGATGTACGACAGGATCGCGCCCGAAGAACCTACCAGCGAGCCTGCAATGATCAGCATCGAGTTGTTCAGCGAGAAACCGATACCGGCAGCCGCCCACCCCGAGTAGCTATTAAGCATCGACACCACCACCGGCATGTCGGCGCCGCCAATCGGGATAATGATCAGCACACCCAGCACGAACGCCAGAGCCAGCATCAGCGCGAAAGCATTGAGGTTGCCGGTCAGCATAAACGTGATGCCCAGGCCCAGCGTGGCCAGGCCCAGTACCAGATTGAGCTTGTGCTGGCCGCCGAATTGTACCGGTGCACCCTGGAACAGGCGGAACTTGTACTTGCCCGAGAGTTTGCCGAAAGCGATCACCGAACCGGAGAAGGTGATTGCACCAATGGCCGCGCCCAGGAACAGCTCCAGACGGTTGCCCGCCGGGATGGCGTCGCCCAGGTGTTTGACGATGCCCAGCGATTGCGGTTCGACCACGGCTGCAATGGCAATAAATACCGCCGCGAGGCCGATCATGCTGTGCATGAAGGCAACCAGCTCAGGCATTTTGGTCATCTCGACCCGCTTGGCCATGATCGAGCCTGCTGTACCGCCGACCAACAGGCCAACAATGACGTAGCCGATACCAGCGGTGGCAATCTCGGCGCCCAGCTTGTAGATCAGGCCAACCGTGGTAATGATCGCCAGACCCATGCCGAGCATGCCGAACAGGTTCCCGCGACGAGAGGTGGTGGGGTGCGACAGGCCTTTGAGGGCCTGAATGAAGCAGATCGACGCAACCAGATACAGAACAGTAACCAGGTTCATGCTCATGGCTTGCGCACCTCTTCTTTGGCTTTAGGTGCTTTCTTCTTGAACATTTCCAGCATGCGCCGGGTGACCAAAAATCCACCGAATACGTTTACGGCAGCCAGCGCGACTGCCAGGGTGCCCATAGTTTTACCCAGGGGGGTAACGGTCAGCGCGGCGGCGAGCATGGCGCCTACAATCACGATCGCCGAGATGGCGTTGGTAACGGCCATCAGCGGGGTGTGCAGCGCAGGTGTAACGTTCCAGACCACGTGATAGCCCACATAGATGGCCAGCACGAAGATGATCAGGTTGTAGATACCGGGGGAGATGAGCTCTTCCATTATTATTGTCCTCAGCCGTTTTTGCGCACGACTTGACCGTCGCGGCACATCAGGCACGCGGCGACGATGTCGTCTTCAAGGTTGATCTGGAACTGCCCTTCGGAGGTGAAGACCAGCTTGAGGAAGTCCAGCAGGTTGCGGGCGTAGAGTGCCGAGGCGTCCGCAGCAACCATGGCGGGCAGGTTGGTGTGGCCGACGATGGTTACGCCGTGTTCAACCACGACCTGATCGGCGACGGTCAGCGGGCAGTTACCGCCCTGGGCTGCAGCCAGATCGATGACCACTGAGCCCGGCTTCATCTGGGCTACGGTTTCTGCGCTTAGCAGCACCGGGGCTTTACGGCCCGGGATCAGGGCTGTGGTGATCACGATGTCAGCCTGCTTGGCGCGCTCATGCACGGCCAGTGCCTGGCGCTGCATCCAGCTGGCAGGCATCGGGCGGGCGTAGCCGCCTACGCCAACGGCGCACTCGCGTTCTTCGTCGGTCTCATAAGGCACGTCGACAAACTTGGCTCCAAGCGATTCGATCTGCTCTTTAACCGCAGGTCGCACATCGCTGGCTTCGATTACGGCACCCAGGCGCTTGGCGGTGGCAATGGCCTGCAAACCTGCAACACCGGCACCCAAAATAAGCACGCGAGCGGCTTTGACGGTACCGGCGGCGGTCATCAGCATCGGCATAAACCGCGGATAGTGGTGAGCGGCGATCAGGACGGCTTTATAGCCGGCGATATTGGCTTGGGATGACAGCACATCAAGACTTTGCGCACGAGAGGTTCGTGGAGCAGCTTCGAGAGAGAAGGCGGTGATCCCGCGCTCGGCCAGTTTGGCAATGGTTTCATTGCTGAACGGGTTAAGCATGCCAATCAGCACGGTGCCGGTTTTGATCAGGGCCAGTTCGCTGTCGCTGGGGGCGACAACCTTGAGAATCAGCTCTGCGCCGAAAGCATCTGTAGCGTTGCCAATAGTTGCGCCGGCGGCTTCATAAGCACTGTCGATAACGCTGGCATTAACGCCGGCGCCGCTTTGAACAGTCACTTTATGGCCTTGGCCGATCAGCTTCTTGATGGTTTCCGGGGTTGCAGCAACCCGCGTTTCACCCGTATGGGTTTCGAGAGGAACACCAATGTGCACGTCATATCTCCTGCGTGATCTTTTATAAGAAAGCCAGCGCACTACGGATGGTGCGACTGGGGCGGCCGATCAGCACGATCCCACCAAAAGTATGGGTGGGGCGGGGCATTCTGCTGGCAATTTTTTTGCCCTTCAAGGACTTATGGAGGATGACGAGATACAAACTACAAGTCATGCAGTGACCGAATGTCGCAATGGTCGGCTGTATGCCTTTAAATACGTGGCTTACAGAAGATTTGACGTTTTTTTGAGTTTTTTTCAGATTTCTTTTGGTTATCGCTGCATAACTTTGAGAAATACCCTGTAGGCCGCGTGGTTACTGGCCTGCAGGTTTGTCCAGTTAGACCAAAGTCACGAGTGTCAAAACGCGACATTTACTTATATATGTAGTGACTTTTTATGCTGCGCTACATAGTTCGTGCGGACGATGCGATCCTTTAAATCAGGCTGTAGCCCTCGGCCTGCTTGATCAGCCAGTCCCGAAAGGCCTGCAATGAAGCCGACTCAATTTTGCGTTCGGGGATCATCAGGTAGTAAGCCCTGGTGCTGGGCAGGCTGCTGTCATTGGCAATCACCAGGCGTTTTTCGGCCAATTCGCGCTGAATCAAAAAGGGCGGGATCAGGGCGACCCCCATTTCATGCATGGCGGCCTGAGCCAGCATTGAAAAAAGCTCATAACGTGGGCCGCTCATGTCGCGTGGCACATTTATGTCCTGGGCGTTGAACCATTGGCGCCAGGCGTAGGGGCGGGTGGTTTGCTGCATTAGGGGGAGTTCGGCGAGGGTGTGCGGGGAGAGGCTCTTATGCGGGCCCAGCAGGTTAGGACTACACACGGGTACCGGGTTTTCTCCCATCAGGCGGTAGGACGAAGTGCCGGACCAGTCAGCATCACCGAAGTAGATGGCAGCATCGAAGTCGGTATCTGCGAACAGAAAAGGGCGTGTGCGGTTGGTCAGGTTGACCGTGACATCCGGGTGCTGTTGCTGGAAGTCCTTGAGCCGGGGCAGCAGCCATTGCGTGCCGAAGGTGGGCACCACGGCCAGTTCGATCACGTTGGCGCCTTGTTGGCCCATGACGGACAGCGTGTCCCGTTCTACAGCATCCAGTTGGATTGCAATGCGCCTACTGTAGGAGATGCCGGCTTCTGTCAGTTTTACGCCACGCTTGGAGCGTCGGAACAGTTCTACACTCAGAAACTCTTCCAGGCTGGCGATCTGTCGGCAAATAGCCCCTTGAGTGATGGAAAGCTCTTGTGCGGCCTTGGTAAAGCTTTCATGGCGCGCAGCCGCTTCGAAGCTGATCAGGGCGGTTGTGCTGGGGATCTTGCGGCGCATGTACGGCTTCCTCACTAAATACAGTCAGAAATGGCTTTCATGTGGTTCACGGAGTGAGAAATTATCACAGCATCGTGTCGAATCCTCGTTTGTCCTTCTATATAGAGGGAGCCTAGGATCAGTGCACGATATTTGATCTATTACGCGAGGGTTCTCTCATGGCGGGTAAAGCAAGCTTCAACTGGATTGATCCACTGTTGCTGGATCAGCAGCTCACTGAAGAAGAGCGCATGGTGCGCGACAGTGCCGAGCAGTTTGCTCGGGACAAACTGGCGCCGCGTGTACTTGAGGCTTTCCGCAATGAGAAGACCGACCCTGCAATTTTCCGTGAGATGGGTGAGACCGGTTTGCTGGGCGCGATGATCCCTGAGCAGTACGGCGGCAGTGGCCTTAACTACGTCAGCTACGGCCTGATTGCCCGCGAAGTGGAGCGTGTCGACTCGGGCTACCGTTCAATGATGAGCGTGCAGTCCTCCCTGGTAATGGTGCCGATCAATGAGTTCGGTACCGAAGCGCAGAAGCAGAAGTACCTGCCTAAGCTGGCATCTGGCGAGTGGATTGGCTGCTTCGGTCTGACTGAGCCAAACCACGGCTCTGACCCTGGTGCGATGATTACCCGTGCGCGTTCGGTAGAGGGTGGCTACAGCCTGACGGGCAGCAAGATGTGGATCACCAACAGCCCTATCGCCGATGTGTTTGTAGTGTGGGCGAAGGACGATGAAGGCGACATTCGTGGCTTTGTTCTTGAAAAAGGCTGGAAGGGTCTGACTACACCTGCGATTCACGGCAAGGTCGGTTTGCGTGCGTCCATTACCGGCGAAATCGTCATGGACAACGTATTTGTGCCGCAAGAGAACATCTTTCCGGATGTGCGCGGCCTGAAAGGTCCTTTTACTTGTCTTAATTCGGCTCGTTACGGCATCTCCTGGGGGGCGCTGGGCGCAGCCGAGTTCTGCTGGCACACCGCGCGCCAGTACACCCTTGACCGTCATCAGTTTGGCCGGCCTTTGGCTGCGACCCAGCTGATCCAGAAAAAACTGGCTGACATGCAGACCGAGATTACGCTGGCCCTGCAGGGTTGCCTGCGTCTGGGGCGGATGAAGGATGAAGGTACCGCGGCGGTTGAGATCACTTCGATCATGAAGCGCAACTCGTGTGGCAAATCCCTGGATATCGCACGCATGGCTCGCGACATGCTGGGTGGCAACGGAATCTCCGATGAGTTCGGCGTGGCGCGCCATCTGGTCAACCTGGAAGTCGTGAACACCTATGAAGGTACGCATGATGTGCATGCCTTGATCCTTGGGCGTGCGCAGACCGGTCTTCAGGCGTTCTATTAACAGGAGCTCGGCTCATGGGTGCTTTATCGCATTTGCGGGTGTTGGATTTGTCTCGTGTGCTGGCGGGGCCGTGGGCGGGGCAGATACTGGCTGACCTGGGGGCTGAGGTAATCAAGGTGGAGCGCCCGGGCAATGGTGATGACACCCGGGCCTGGGGGCCCCCCTTCCTTAAAGATGCTTATGGTGAGAGTACGGGGGAGGCTGCCTATTACTTGTCAGCCAACCGCAACAAGCAATCGGTAACTATTGACTTCACCAAGCCGCAAGGCCAGCAACTGGTTCGCGAGCTGGCAGCCAAATCCGACATCCTGATCGAGAACTTCAAGGTGGGTGGTCTAGAGGCGTATGGCTTGGACTACGCGTCGCTCAAGGTATTGAATCCGGACTTGATCTACTGCTCGATTACGGGGTTCGGCCAGACTGGCCCTTATGCCAAGCGGGCCGGCTATGACTTTATGGTTCAGGGGCTGGGTGGGTTGATGAGCCTGACCGGGCGGCCTGAGGGTGATGAGGGTGCGGGGCCGGTGAAGGTGGGTGTTGCGCTGACAGATATCTTGACCGGGCTCTACTCGACGGTTGCGATCCTGGCAGCCCTTGCCCATCGTCAGCATGATGGTGGCGGGCAGCATATAGATATGGCGTTGCTGGACGTGCAGGTCGCTTGTTTGGCTAATCAGGCGATGAACTATTTGACTACAGGTGTGGCTCCGCAACGCCTGGGTAATGCCCATCCAAACATCGTGCCTTATCAGGATTTTCCGACGGCAGATGGTGACTTCATTCTTACTGTGGGAAATGACAGTCAATTCCGCAAGTTTGCTGAAGTAGCTGGCCGACCGGAGTGGGTCGATGATCCGCGTTTTGCTACCAACAAGTTGCGTGTGGCGAACCGGTCGGAGCTGGTACCGCTCATCAGGCAGGCAACGGTGTTTAAAACCACCGCTCAGTGGGTTGCACAGTTGGAGGCTGTCGGCGTGCCTTGTGGGCCCATCAATGACCTGGCGCAGGTGTTTGCTGATCCTCAGGTTCAGGCCAGAGGGTTGGCGATGCAGTTGCCCCATGCGCTGGCGGGGCTGGTACCCCAAGTGGCGAGCCCTATCCGGTTGTCCAAAACCCCGGTGGAGTATCGCAATGCTCCTCCTTTGCTGGGTGAGCATACCCGGCAGGTCCTGGAGCAGGTACTGGGGTTGAAGGCAGCAACGGTGGAGGCTTTAAGGCGGTCGGGTGTTGTGTAGCTATATAGAGGGGGCGTTAGCCCCCTCTATATAGCTGTATTACGGGTGTTTCTGGATTAAGTGATAGAGTCGCTCAATTAGTCCTTGACTC
The DNA here is from genome assembly GCF_012985715.1 of Pseudomonas sp. WS 5051. Lineage (NCBI taxonomy): Bacteria > Pseudomonadati > Pseudomonadota > Gammaproteobacteria > Pseudomonadales > Pseudomonadaceae > Pseudomonas > Pseudomonas sp. WS 5051. The sequence continues at coordinate 284 of NZ_JAAQWV010000012.1, read as the reverse complement.
AGTTTTGTAACTGTCTATAATTCGCCCCACTTCCGGCGCAGTCGAAACGGAAAACTCCTTGAGTTTCAATGAGTTGGACGGTTTTCGGCGGTGTCAGCTTCAAGTCATCGAAGCAGGAAATGAGGTGTTGACAGCAGCGTGTAACGCTGTAGAATTCGCCTCCCGCTAACGAGAGATCGAAAGCGCAAGTGGTTGATGTTACAGAGGAAACTTTGAAAACATCTTAAAATAACCGCTTGACAGATACAGAGGCTGCTGTAGAATGCGCGCCTCGGTACAGCGAA